>NZ_JBVHVF010000001.1:476648-481387 GCF_055564955.1 Streptomyces sp. NPDC028910
GGGGTTGTGTTTTTTTGTGCCCCCCCCCCCCCCCCCCCCCCCAAACGCCGGCGAGGCTGGGTGGGCGCGCCTCAAACGCCGGCGAGGCTGAAAGGTGCCGGCGGAGCTGGGTGGGCGCGCCTCAAACGCCGGCGAGGCTGAAAGGTGCCGGCGGAGCTGGGTGGGCGCGCCTCAAACGCCGGCGGGGCTGGAGGGTGCCGGCGAGGCTGGGTGGGGCCCGCCGCTCAGGCGTCCCGCGGGCCCCCGTACAGCTCGTCGATCCGGTCCGCGTAGTCGCGGGCGATCGCGCCCCGCTTGAGCTTCAGCGACGGCGTCAGGTGCCCGCGCTCCTCCGTGAAATCGCCCGGCAGCACGGCGAACCGCCGAATCGCCTCGGCCCGCGACACGAGCCGGTTCGCCTCGTCGACCGCCCGCTGGAGGTCCGCCCGCAGTTCCTCGTCCCGTACCAGCTCGCGGATCGGCACCCCCTGCTTCTTGTGCATCTGGCGCCAGTGCAGCAGCCCGTCGGGCTCCAGGGTGATCAGCGCGGTGATGTACGGCCGGTTGTCGCCGACCACCATGCACTGGCCGACCAGCGGATGGGCCCGTAGCCAGTCCTCCAGCGGCGCGGGGGCCACGTTCTTGCCGGCGGAGGTGATGATCAGGTCCTTCTTGCGGCCGGTGATGGTGAGGTACCCGTCCGCGTCGAGCTCGCCGATGTCGCCGGTCGCCAGCCAGCTGCCGGAGGGGTCCGCGTGCGCCGTGTTCCAGTAGCCGGCGAAGACGTGCCCGCCGCCCAGCAGCACCTCGCCGTCGTCCGCGATCCGTACGGCCGTGCCCGGCAGCGGCCACCCCACCGTGCCGAGCCGGGGCCGCAGCGGCGGGGTCACGGTGCTCGCGCCGGTGGTCTCCGTCAGCCCGTAGCCCTCGAAGACCTCGATGCCGGCGCCGGTGTAGAAGGCGGCGAGCCGCCGGCCCAGCGGTGATCCGCCGCTCAGGATGTAGCGGACGCGGCCGCCGAGCGCGGCCCGGATCCGCCGGTAGACGAGCGGGTCGTACAGGGCCCTCGCGGCGCGCAGCACGAGCCCGGGGCTCTTGCCCCCGGCCACCTCCGCCTCGCCGAAGCGCTGCGCGATGCGGGCGGCCCGGTCGAAGGAGGAAGCCCGGCCCATCTTCTCGGCGGTGGCCCGGGCGGTGTTGTAGACCTTCTCCAGCACGTACGGGATGGCCAGGAGGAAGGTCGGCCGAAAGCCGGCGAGATCGGCGAGGAGGTCCTCGGTACGGATGCTGGGCGCGTGCCCGAGTTTGACGCGGGCCCGCATGCAGCCGACGGCCACCATCCGCCCGAAGACGTGGCTGAGCGGCAGGAACAGCAGGGTGGAGGCGGGGTCCTTGCTGACGGACTTGAAGACGGGGTGCAGCAGCTCCACCGAATTGTCCACCTGGGCGAAGAAGTTGGCGTGGGTGATCACGCACCCCTTGGGCTGCCCGGTGGTGCCGGAGGTGTAGATGAGGGTCGCGACGGAGTCGGGCGTACGGGCGGCCCGCCGCTCGTGCACCAGTTGGTCGGGCAGGTGCTCCCCGGCCTTGACCAGGCGGGCCATCGCGCCGGTGTCGAATTCCCACAGGTGCGTCAGCCAGGGCAGGTTGGCGCGCTCGGCACTGATGAGCCGGGCCTGCGCCGTGTCCTCGACGGCGCAGGCCACGGCGCCGGAGTCCTGGATGATCCAGCGCGCCTGGAGGGCGGAGGAGGTCGGGTAGATCGGTACGGTGACCAGCCCGGCCGCCCATCCGGCGAAGTCGAGCAGGGTCCACTCGTAGGTCGTACGGGCCATGATGGCGAGCCGGTCGCCTTCGCGCAGGCCTTCCGCGATCAGGCCCTTGGCGACGGCGAGCACCTCGGCCGCGAACTCGGCGGCCGTGACGTCGCGCCAGCTGCCGTCCGGCTCCTTGCGGGCGAGCACCGCCTCGGAGGGCGCCTCCCAGGCGTTCCGGAACGGGATGTCCCCGAGGGATCCCCGCTCCGGCGGCCCCACGAGCGCCGGGACCCGCACTTCGCGCACCACCCCGTCGATCACGGTCTTGACGGGCTCGACGGGCTCGACGGGGTCGACGGGGTCCACAGCCCTGGACCTGACCAGTCTCGGCTCGGCTTCCACGGCGCACTCTCCTCGGGTCGACGCGAGCGTTACCGCCGGTAATCTATGTACCGGTAACCCAGCCCGACCAGCCCCCGGAGCCCTTCTTCACGGACGCTCCACCAGTGGCACCGGTCAGAGCCACACCCGACAGGTGGGGTGCCGCAGCGCCTTCGGGCTGAGCGTGGCCTTCCACCGCGTGTACGGAACCCGCCCCGGCCAGCACCGCGCGGCCTACGCCCCGGCCCCGACCGCGGCCCCTGGTCACCGGGTTGTCAAGCCCCGACTTTCCGTGCCGTGACCCTGGTTCCCGCTCGGGGCGCAATGGAGGCACGGATGACGGCACGAGGAGCCGGAGCCGGACAGCCCGCTCGCCGCATCAGCACCCGCACCCCCATCCGCACCCGCACCCGCACCCCCACCCCCATCCGCATCCCCATCCCCACCCACATCCCCGTTCCCATTCCGCATCCGCTGGCCGACCCCCTTGACCCGCCCGCGTAAAGGACCCCTCGCATGACCATCACCCGCCGCTTCGTCCTCCTCGTGCTCAAGACCGCCGCGGCGGCCGTAGGAGTCTCCCTGTCCTCCCCCCGTCCGCCGCCCCGAGCAGTACACCGCGAGCGGGCGTGCAGTACGTAGACCTCGCCCCGACCCCTCCGTACGGGTGTGCGACCATCACTCGTCGCACACCACCCTGGGGGGTTCATGCCAACGGCATCGGCGTCCGTAAGACGCCCCGTTTCCACCGTTCTGACGTGCCTGCTCGCCGTCCTCGCCGCGCTCCTCCTCCCGGTGAGCGCCGCTCAGGCCGCGCCGGTCGCCGAGGACTGCGTCGGCGTCGTCGAGGGGCGGTACGCAGGTGCGTTCGCCACCGCCGGGCAGACGCACTGCCTGGAGCTGCCGAGCCCGCAGGGCGCCCGGATCGCCGCCCTCACCTCCCTCGGCGGCGCCGGCGTGACCGTCCAGGTCGAGGTGGTCGACCGGGACGGCACCGCCCAGTGCACCGAGACCGCCCTCGCCAGGGGCTACTGCGCGCTGACCGGAACGGCGCCGTTCCGTGCGCTGGTGCGCGCCGGTGACGCCACCGCGACCGGGCCGTACGGCGTCCACTTCGTCCGTACGGACGTCCTCCAGCAAGGCTGTCAGGTCCTGCCCGCGGGCAGCTTCGCCGACGACGCGGCGGCCGTGCGGCTGGAGACCGGCAACGGCGTCTTCTCGCACTGCCTGACCATCCCGGCCGACGCTCACTCCACCTCCGAGCTCCTCCGTATCCGCTACGGCCTGCCGGACGACACGGATCTCTTCCCGCGCTACGCGATCACCCTGATCGACACCGACGGCAACGGGCCGCCCTCCTGCTACGACCACCCCGCCCCGGGCCAGCAGCTCCGGACGGACGGCCTCACCAGCTGCTCCTTCACCGCCGGCAAGGCGTACACGGTGCTCCTGCAAGGCCAGGACGCCGCGCGCAGCCACACCCTGGACCGCAGGGACGTCACCGCCACGGCCAAGGGCTGCGCCGTCTCCCCCGCGACGGCGGTCGGCGGCCCGGCCGTGACCGGCACGTCCGGTGCGAACGGCACCCTGCGCTGCCACCGGATCACCACGGCCGCGGCCACGGACCGGCTGCGCATCGACGCGCGGGACGCGTACGACAGCACGCACATGCTGGTCATGGCCAACGGGGGCGACATCGCCTGCCACCAGCAGACCTGGGCGTGCACGCCCACCGGCTCCACCGGCTACCAGGTCGTCACCCAGGTCCTGGAGAACTGGTCCCTGCCCGCCTCCTACCGCCTCGACGCCTGGCGGACGGCCACGGCCGCGGGCCCCGCGCCCGAGTGCACCCGGACCGGATCGGTCGCGTACGGGTACGGCCCGCTGACCGGCACGCTCTCCGAGGAGCGCACCGGCCTGTGCGCCGTCCTGTCGAGCGTCTCGGGTGACCGGTTCAGGGCCGACATCACCGCCACGGACGGCGGGACGCACACCCCGGAGCCCGCGCTCTACAGCAGCACCGGGCGCAACCTCTGCACGGGCACCTCTTCCCCGTACGACTGCCAGGCCGTCGACCAGAGCCTGTTCGTCCTCGCGCTGCCGGACGGGACGGACCGTACGGCGTACCGCGCCGAGCTCGTCTGCACCACCGCGCCCTGCGGCCCCGAGGACCTGTCCGTCGGGACGGTCACGCCGACCACCGTGCAGAGCGGTACGATCGCCACCCTCACCGTGCAGGGCACGGCGCTGGGCAAGAACACCACCGTCCAGCTGACCGGCGGCCCGGCGCCGCTGACGGCCAAGACCGTCTCGGTCTCCGACGACGCCCGGACGCTGAAGGCGACCGTGGACCTGCGCACGGCCCCCGCCGGCTACTGGAACATCAGCGTCAGCGCGAACGGCTCCACGTACCCGCGGGGCACGCTGACGGTGACTCCGCCCGCGGCCTCCGGCCTGGGTACGTACAAGCCGATCACACCGACCCGCCTCATGGACACCCGCGAAGGACTGGGCGTACCGAAGGCAAAGGTCGGCGCGGCAGGGACCGTCACCCTCCAGGTCACAGGCACCGCCGGAATCCCGGCGACCGGGGTCACGGCCGTCGTCCTGAACGTCACCGCC
>NZ_JBVHVF010000001.1:481484-552578 GCF_055564955.1 Streptomyces sp. NPDC028910
ACGTGGCCGGCTACTACACCACGGACGGCACCGGCTCGGGCTACAAGCCGATCACACCGACCCGGCTGATGGACACGCGCGAAGGACTGGGCGTACCAAAGGCGAAGGTCGGCGCGGCAGGAACCGTCACCCTCCAGGTCACCGGCACCGCCGGAATCCCGGCCACCGGGGTCACGGCCGTCGTCCTGAACGTCACCGCCACCTCCCCCACCGCCCCCAGCTTCGTCTCCGTCTACCCCAACGGCACCACCCGCACCAGCGCCTCCAACCTCAACTTCACCGCCGGACAGACCATCCCCAACCTCGTCGTCGTCCCCGTCATCAACGGAAAGGTCAGCTTCTACAACCACGCCGGAACAGTCGACCTCATCGCCGACGTAGCCGGCTACTACACGTCGTAACGCCGCGTGTCGTGCCGACACGGCACGGCACGGCACGACCCCGGACCTCCGGTCCGCCAACCCGAGCCAACGGCCCGCCCACACGGCGGGCCGTTTGGCGTT
This sequence comes from Streptomyces sp. NPDC028910, assembly GCF_055564955.1. NCBI lineage: Bacteria > Bacillati > Actinomycetota > Actinomycetes > Kitasatosporales > Streptomycetaceae > Streptomyces > Streptomyces sp. NPDC028910. Next base: position 481,988 of record NZ_JBVHVF010000001.1, read on the forward strand.
AAGGGGGCCAGCCCCGCATCGCTCCAGACGGCCGCCAGGCCGACCAACTAGGCGGCGGCTGTGTCGGTGTCCGGCGGGCAGTCGCGGCAGCGGCCCGGTTCGGGGGCTCGGTAGGCGCGGTCGCAGCCGTCGCAGTTCTGGAGCGGGTCCGGCCGTCTGACCGGCCGCACGGGCGGGGCCGCCGGGAGGTGGGGCGGGAGCTGCGTCTTGAGGCGGTACGCGATCAGGGCCGCCGGGCGGCGCAGGTCGGCGGGAAGGTCCGCGCTCAGGACATGGCGTACGGCCTCGGGCGCGGCCCCGCGCTCCAGCCAGGCCGAGACCCCGGGCGCGAGCTGCTTCACGTCGCGGTCGGCGAGCAACAGCCGGGGGTCCTCGCACCGCAGCACCGCGAGCAGGTCCGCGGCCTCCGGCCGGACCCGCGCGGGTGCGGGTGCCGCCACCGGCTCCGGTGGGGGCGCGGGCTCGGGCGCGGGCTCCTCCGGCGGCGGGAGCGGGGGCGGCGGCGGGGGCTCGGGCGGCGCTCCGCGCGGGCGGTTGTAGGACACCGTCCGGGTCACGACCTGCCCGGTGTCCAGCCGTACGCGGCTGCGCTCCAGGTACCCGTACGCCTCCAGCTCCCGCAGAGCGGAGGCGATCCGCACCTCCCCCTCCGGGAACCGTTCGGCGAGCCGCTTGATGCCGACGCGGGCACCGGTCGGCAGCGACTGGATGTGGAGCGCGAGCCCGATCGCGACCAGCGACAACTCACGGTGCTGGGCGAGGTGGTTGCCCACCACGGTGTATTGATCGGCGTGCCGGACGTTGACGTGAATGACACCGGATTGGGGGGTCCCGGCAGGAACACGGGACGACGCGCGCGAGGGCGCGCTAAGCTTCTGAAGAGCCATTGGGAAGCCGCTTACTTCCTAGTTGGTCAGGCCCTCGACCGGGATGCCAGTCCCGCCGGGGGCCGTCTCATGTCTGATGTTGTGCGGCGAGCATATGCCCGCCAACCCACCCGAAATCCAGCCCAGTTGGCACAGTTCACCCATGTGAGTGAGTGGGGAGCCGGAGGGGTGGGTTGGTGGGTTGGATTTCCCTCCGGGCTTTCAAGCAGTGACGTCCGAGCGCACCGGGTCACGGGCCCCCGCGTCACGGTTCCCCCCGCCCCACCCGGGCACATCCAATTCCGCCCAGACCGCCTTGCACGGCGGTAGCCCCTGGTCCACACCCCAGCGGTCCGCGATCGCGTCCACCAGCACCAGCCCCCTCCCACCCTCCGCGTCCCCGTCCGCGTCGCGGATACCCGGGATGCGGTCGCCACGGGTATCGACCACCTCGATGCGGAGCCTGCCGTCGGCCAGGGCGAGGACGAGGCGGAAGTCCCGTCCGCGAACCCGGCCGTGGGTCACCGCATTGGCCGCCAGCTCGGCCACGATGAGCGCGGGCCCTTCGGTCGGCAGACCCCAGGAAGCGAGCGTCTCGATGGTCAGCTGCCGAGCCTGCCGGGCGCCGCGCGGGGTGGCGGCGAGCTGGGCGCCGAATCGGCCTGGGGAGTACCAGATGTGCGTAGTCACGTCACTCAGCGTGGTGCCGCGTGCGTACCGTGAGAAGCGGAAACGCCCGCGCGTCCGGCCTTTGTCCGGCGCTTGTCCGGTGCTGTCCCGGCTGTCCCGCGCGGCCTCCGGGCAGAGGGCGTTGAGGACATCGGTACGTCGGAGGTGGGCGCGCATGAGCGTGGACAGTGACGGTACGGAAGACGCGGGCTGGGACGTCGACCCCGAGGACGAACAGGGAGTCGCGGTACTGGCTGTCTTGGGGCGCCAGCTCCGCGCATGGCGAGAGGAAGCGGGCATGCGGGCCGCCGACCTCGGCACGGCCATCGGGTACGGGGAGGACCTCGTCCGCAAGGTCGAAGCGGGCAAGCGCATCCCCCGCCCCGAGTACCTGGACAGGGCGGACGAAGCGCTGCGCGCGGGCGGAAAGATCGCAGCGATGAAGGCGGACATGGAGCCGATCCGCTACCCGAAGACCGTCCGGAACCTCGCCAAAATGGAGGCCAAGGCCGTCGAACTCTCGGCCTACGGGAACCACAACATCCACGGCCTGCTGCAGACCGACGACTATGCCCGGGCCCTCTTCGAAATGTGGCAGCCGCCTCAGACGAAGGAGCAGGTGGAGCGTGGTGTGGCTGCACGCATGGCCCGCCGGTCCATCTTCGACCGCTCCCCCGCACCTGCCCTCAGTTTCGTCCAGGAAGAGGTGACCCTTCGGCGGCGTATCGGAGGGACAATGGTGATGCGCAGGCAACTTGAACGCCTTCTGGAGGTGGCTCAGTTGCGGCATGTGACGATCCAGGTGATGCCAACGGACTGCGAAGAGCACGCCGGAATGGGCGGGTTGATCCAGGTGCTGAAGTTCGCGGACGGGACGGCGGTGGGACGCTCGGAAGGAGCGTTCAACGGTCGGCCCGTCTCGAATCCGCGGCAGCTCCGGATACTGGAGCAGTGCCATGCCATGATCCGCTCTCAGGCCCTCGGTCCACGGGAGTCGGTCGCATTTATCGAGCAAGTGCTGGGAGAGACATGATCCACCAACCCGAGCTGGAGTGGTTCAAGAGCAGCTACAGCGACAGCGGCGACATCAACGACTGCGTCGAAGTGGCCCACACCCCCGCCACGATCCGCGTCCGCGACTCCAAGGACATCGCACTGCCCCACCTCACCTTCGCACCTGGGGCATGGTCGAAGTTCGTGGGATGCGCCTCATGACCGCCGCCCCCGAGCTGGAGTGGTTCAGGAGCAGCTACAGCGACAGCAGCGACATCAACGACTGCGTCGAGGTGGCCCGCACCCCCGCCACCATCCACGTCCGCGACTCCAAGGACCTCCAGATTCCCGCCCTCGGCTTCGCCCCTCACGCCTGGGCGGGATTCGTAGCGCACACCTCCGGCCACTGACACGCACGCGCCGGCATGAGACTCCGACACGAGAACATCGACCTGCCGCAGGACCAGGGCTGCCTGCGGTGGGTGCTCGGCGTGCCGCTCGTCCTGGTCTACGTCCCGGCGGTGTACTTCTGCGGCATCGCCCTGGCCATGCGGCCGGACTCGCCGTACGACCAACTGCGCGAGGACGTCCGGTTCACCGCCGGCGTCTCGCTCACCCTCTGTCTCCTGGGGCTGCTGATCACCATCACCCCGGTGTACCGGCGGACCATGGGCCGCTGGTGGTTCGCCGTACCGTTCCTGCTGGCGACGGTCGCGTACGTCCGCGCGCAGACCGCCTGACGACGCTCCAGGTCGCCGCTTCGCAGGCAGCCCGCTACGGTCGAATTGCCCCGTTCTCTGGAAGGGGATGCCCATGCGGACCAAGCGATCCCTCGCCCTGCTGGTGGCCCCGGCCCTCGCGGCCTCGGCCCTGGCGTTCACACCGGCAGCGGTGTCACGAGCCCCCGCCGCGACCGTCCCTCTTACGGCGATGGCCGTGCCAGGGACCGTGAGCCTCCCCGTCGTGACCCAGTGGGAGTACGCGACCGTGCCGCTGACCGCGCACGCGACCAAGCAGACTCTGGACACGTGGGGCTCGGACGGCTGGGAGCTCGTCGCAGTGCTGCCCAGTCCGGACAACCCGGATCAGCTCGTGGCCTATCTCAAGCGCCCGGTCGAATCGTCCTGACTCCACCTCGGCCACGGTTCGAGACGGGCGCCCCCGAACCCGGATTCCTCCCACGCATTTCCTCGCCACTCTCTTCGGTCGGTGGTGACTCCCGCGCTGTAGACGTCCCGCATCTCCAAGGGGGCCGCCGTGTGCCGGGCGGGGTCCGGGAGTTCAGAGAAGTCCGGTGCGTTCTGCGTCATCTCGAGCCTTCCTCGGGATCGGCGCGCGGCCACCACAACATCACGCCGGTCCTAGGTCTTTGGTGCCGGTGCGATCGGGTCCGTGGTCGGATTCGCCGGGCTTCGGCCATGGTTAGCGTCGCACCATGCGAATAGGACTACTTGGCACCGGAAACGTCGCTCGGGCACTGGCCCAGGGGTGGAGCGCCGCAGGACACGACGTGCTTCTCGGTTCGCGCCTGCCCGAGGAGCGGACGGACCTCGGTCTGCCCGTGGCGGGCCTGAGCGAGACAGCCGCCCACGCAGAGGTACTGGTCAACGCCACCCCGGGGGGTGTTTCCGTGGAGCTGCTGCGCTCCATCGGGGCGCCGGCGCTGGCCGGCACCCTGCTGATCGATGTCGGGGTCGGTCTCTCCGACGACTACAGCGAGCTCTCGCATCCCAACAGCAGCCTGGGTGAACAGATCCAGGAAGCCTTCCCCCTGACCCCCGTCGTCAAGACGCTGTGCACCATGGACTCCACCGTGATGACCGCCCCGGACGCGCTCCAGGGCCCGAGCACCGTTTTCCTCTCCGGCGACGATGCCGAAGCGAAACGGACCACCGGCCGGCTGCTCACCGACCTCGGCTGGCCGCCCTCCTCCCAGCTGGACATCGGCGGCATCGTCACCGCGCGCGGACAGGAGCACTTCGCCCTGCTCTTCATGGGCATCGCGGGCGGTCTGGGGGCCCACACGTTCAACATCCACGTGGTCACCCGCCCGTCGGCGGCCTAGGACAACGCCACAGCCCCCGCCCGGACGGGGGCGGGGGCTGCGGCGAGTGCGGCGGCCGGACGATCGGCCGGGCGGCGGATCAGGCGACCGCGGGGACCGGCTGCGGCGCGGCGTCGGACGGGGCCGGGTCGTCCAGCGGGGAGGCCGAGGCGGAGGCGTAGGCCTCCTTGTCCAGGATTCCCTCGCGGGCCGAGACGATGACCGGGACCACGGCCTGGCCGGCCACGTTGGTGGCCGTGCGGATCATGTCCAGGATCGGGTCGATCGCCATCAGCAGGCCGACGCCCGCCAGCGGGAGGCCCAGCGTGGAGAGGGTCAGCGTCAGCATGACCGTCGCGCCCGTCAGACCGGCCGTCGCGGCCGAGCCGATGACCGAGACGAAGACGATGAGCAGGTACTCCTTGATGCCCAGCTGCACGTCGAAGATCTGCGCGATGAAGATCGCGGCGAGCGCCGGGTAGATCGCGGCGCAGCCGTCCATCTTGGTGGTGGCGCCGAACGGGACGGCGAAGGAGGCGTACTCCTTCGGGACGCCGAGGCGCTCGGTGACCTTCTGGGTGACCGGCATGGTGCCGACCGAGGAGCGGGAGACGAAGGCCAGCTGGATGGCCGGCCAGGCGCCCTTGAAGAACTGGAGCGGGTTGACCTTGGCGACCGTCGCGAGCAGCAGCGGGTAGACGACGAACATCACGAGGGCGCAGCCGATGTAGATGTCGGCGGTGAAGGTCGCGTACTTGCCGATCAGGTCCCAGCCGTACGTGGCGATCGCGGTGCCGATCAGGCCGATGGTGCCGATCGGGGCGAGGCGGATGACCCACCACAGGGCCTTCTGGAGCAGCTCCAGGACGGACTCGGCCAGGTCCAGGACCGGCTTCGCCTTGCTACCCAGCTGGAGGGCGGCGATACCGGCGACGACGGCCAGGAAGACGATCTGGAGGACCTTGAGCTCGGTGAACGGCGTGACGATGTCCGTCGGCACGATCCCGGTCAGGAAGTCGATCCAGGAGCCGGTCTTCTTCGGGTCCTTGCCGTCGGCCGCGGTGAGGCCGGTCCCGGAGCCCGGGTCGGTCAGCAGGCCGATCGCGATGCCGATGCCGACCGCGATCAGCGAGGTGATCATGAACCAGAGCAGGGTGCGGGTGGCGAGCCGCGCGGCGTTGTTCACCTTCCGCAGGTTCGTGATCGACACCAGGATCGCGAAGAAGACGAGCGGGGCGATGGCCAGCTTCAGCAGCTGGACGAAGATGTCGCCGGTCTTCTCCAGCGTGGTGGCGAGCCAGCTGATGTCCTGGCTGCGGGCTATCCACCCGAAGAGGACACCGAGGGCGAGACCGGCGACGATCTGGGCCCAGAAGGGGAAGGTGAACGAGGCCTTGGCAGGGGCCTGGGGGGTCGCGGACACGGACACTCTCCGGAGGTGGCGCACGAAAGACAGGGGGGAAGTACTGCGGTGGTGATGCGGTGCGGCAACAGCCGGGAAAGGCCGGCCGGGACCACCGGGACCGCTGCTGTATCGATTCAGCTCAACAGCAACAGGCCGCGGACGCGCGGCGGCAGAGGTCGACGTGCAGGCGCATCACGAGCACGAGGCTCGTGGTCATCGGGCGCGCAGCTGGGGTCAACATGTTGAACACGCTAACACCCCTCCTTTGAGAATCTCAAAGGGGCACTTTGAGACAACGGCGCACGAGGCCCTCTTGCGCCGAGCCGGAAAACACCAACGCCCCAGCGCTGCGGGCGGTATTCCCGGGGCTGGGGCGGTTCGTGTGTGATGAAGCCAACTGGGGCCGACGGTGCGACTGGGGCCGAACGGAGCCGACGGAGTCGACCGGGCGTTACGAGCTCGCGCGCGCCCCGTCGTCGACCTGGTCCTCCTGGCTGCGGTTCGCGGCGAGCTTCTGCTTCGCACCCGCGACGCGCCCGGCGATCTGCTGCGACATCTCGTCGCGCTGCTTGCGCAGGAGGACGAAGGAGAGCGGGGCGGAGAGCATGAGGGCGAGCAGCACGACCCAGGCGGCGTTGGCGTCCCCGAGCCCGGCCGGCACCCAGCCGACCTGGACGAGGATCGCGACGGCGACGAGGCATCCGACGAAGATGCCCAGGCGCATCGCGGTGTAGCGGATCGTTGCGCTCGGCTTGCGGGACACGGTGACCCCTTCTCTCTCGTCGTGGTCGTACGGCGGGTCGTACGGCGGCTGGTGCCCGTCCAGTGAAGCACGCCGGGACCCCGCCACGGCCCTCCGGGGTACGGCGACGGCCCGTACGGCGGCCCGTACGGCGGCCCCTACGGCAGCCCGTACGCCGACTGGCGCGGCCACCACCTCTCCCGGCACCCATCCCGCTGCCGTAGGTCAGTACAGCGGCAGCAGCATCGTGATGTCGTCGCGGTCGTCGCCCGGGGCCACCCGGACGGCGCCGGGGACGCGGCCGACCTCCTTGTAGCCGCAGGCCGCGTAGAAGTGCTCCAGGCCGAGCCCGCCGCGGCAGGTGAGGCGGATCGCGTCGATGCCCCCGATGGAGCGGGCCGCGGCCTCCGTCGCGGCCATGAGCTCGCGCCCGTAGCCCTTGCCCTGGTGGCGCGGATGGACCATCACCGTGTAGGCCCACAGCCAGTGCAGCTGGAGCCGGTGCGCGTTGTGCGTGAGGAAGGCGGTCGCGGCGACCGAGCCGTCCCCGTCGTGTCCGACGAGCAGTCGGCAGCTCCCGTCGGCGACGCCGGCGAGGTGCTTGTCGAGCGCGGGGCGTACGTCGTCGAAGGTGACCGGCGGTACGAAGCCCACGGCGCCGCCCGCGTTGGAGACGTCGGCCCACAGCTCCAGGATTCCCTCACGCAGGGAAGGGCCGACGACCGGGTCCAGGGTGAAAGTAAGGGTCATTTCGCAAGGTTACCCATTACCTCATCTGCCCGTCCAGAAAAAGTTAAACCCCGGCCCATGGGCCGGGGTTAACTCGCTGGGAGAAGGTCGGACGGAGCGTCAGACGCGCATCGCCTGCGGGGTCTCGCGCAGGCCCGCGTCCGGACCGGGGTACTCGCGGATGATCTCGTAGCGCGTGTTGCGCTCGACCGGGCGGAAGCCCGCCTCCCGGATCAGCTCCAGCAGATCCTCACGGCCCAGCTTGTTCGGAGTGCCGTAGTTGTCCGCGTCGTGCGTGATCTTGTACTCGACGACCGAGCCGTCCATGTCGTCGGCGCCGTGCTGCAGGGCGAGCTGGGCGGTCTGCACGCCGTGCATCACCCAGAAGACCTTGACGTGCGGCACGTTGTCGAAGAGCAGACGCGAGACGGCGAAGGTCTTCAGCGCCTCGGCGCCGGTCGCCATCGTCGTGCGCGCCTGGAGCTTGTTGCGTACCTTGCCGTCCTTCATGTCCACGAAGTCGTGCTGGTAGCGCAGCGGAATGAAGACCTGGAAGCCGCCGGTCTCGTCCTGGAGCTCGCGCAGCCGCAGTACGTGGTCCACGCGGTGGCGCGGCTCCTCGATGTGCCCGTACAGCATCGTCGAGGGGGTCTTGAGACCCTTCGAGTGCGCGAGCCGGTGGATGCGCGACCAGTCCTCCCAGTGGGTGCGGTGGTCGACGATGTGCTGGCGGACCTCCCAGTCGAAGATCTCCGCGCCGCCGCCGGTGAGCGACTCCAGGCCCGCCTCGATCAGCTCGTCCAGGATGTCGGAGGCCGACATGCCGGAGATCGTCTCGAAGTGGTGGATCTCGGTCGCCGTGAACGCCTTCAGCGAGACGTTCGGCAGCGCCTTCTTCAGCTCGGAGAGCGAGCGCGGGTAGTAGCGCCACGGCAGGTTCGGGTGCAGGCCGTTGACGATGTGCAGCTCGGTGAGGTTGTCGTTCTCCATGGCCTTGGCCAGGCGCACGGCCTCCTCGATGCGCATCGTGTACGCGTCCTTCTCGCCCGGCTTGCGCTGGAACGAGCAGTACGCGCACGAAGCGGTGCACACGTTCGTCATGTTGAGGTGGCGGTTGACGTTGAAGTGGACGACGTCACCGTTCTTGCGCGTGCGCACCTCGTGGGCGAGGCCACCGAGCCAGGCCAGGTCGTCCGACTCGTAGAGGGCGATACCGTCCTCACGGGTCAGCCGCTCGCCGGAGCGGACCTTCTCCTCCAGCTCACGCTTGAGCCCAGCGTCCATGTACCGGTCGCCTCCTCTAGATGCCTCTGCCTGTACTGCGAACTGCGAACTGCGAAACCCTGCCCAACCGTACTCTCAGACTTCTTCGGGCAGTTCCCCGACCCGGTTCTCCCACTTGGTGGAGAGCACGATGGTGGTGCGGGTGCGCGAGACGCCCTTGGTGCCGGAGAGCTTGCGGATGATCTTCTCCAGGCCGTCCACGTCGTTGGCGCGCACCTTGAGCATGAAGGAGTCGTCGCCGGCGATGAACCAGCAGTCCTCGATCTCGGCGAGGTCGCGCAGCCGCCGGGCCACGTCCTCGTGGTCCGCGGCGTCGGAGAGGGAGATGCCGATCAGCGCCGTGACGCCGAGGCCGAGCGAGGCCGAGTCCACCGTCGCGCGGTAGCCGGTGATGACGCCGGCCGTCTCCAGCCGGTTGATGCGGTCGGTGACGCTGGGGCCGGAGAGGCCCACGAGACGGCCCAGCTCCGCGTACGAGGCACGACCGTTTTCCCGGAGTGCCTGGATGAGCTGCCTGTCCACCGTGTCCATTTACGTGGGGCCTTCCATTATTCGGTGATCTTCCAAGTCTAGGTATAGAATCTAAGGTGCACAGGGTCAACACCCTGTGAATCTTTTCAGCAGATCAGTGACGATCTTCAGGAGTGGTACACCGTGTTCACGATCGAGATGGCCCACGCACACATGCGACAGCTCCAGGAGCTGGCCAACCGATCCCGTGCCCACCAGCCCGCCGCGGCCCACCGCGTCGACCGGATCCGCAAGCCGCTGGGCGCCAAGAAGGCCAAGTAGGCCACGTAGGCTCCGGAGGCTCCGGACGCCGAGTAGGCCCGGAAGGCCTAGCCACCCCCGCTCGCCCGCTGGGCAGAGCGGGACCCTCCCAGCTCCCCTTCCCAACGGCGGTACAGCCGGTGCGGCACCCCTGCCGCGTCCAGCACCCGCCCCGCGACGAAGTCCACCAGATCCTGGATGTGCGTCGCGCCCGCGTAGAACGCCGGAGAGGCGGGCAGCACGACCGCGCCCGCCTCGTCCAGCGCCACCAGGTGCTTGAGCGTCTGCCCGTTCAGCGGGGTCTCCCGCACCGCGACCACCAGCCGGCGCCGCTCCTTGAGCGTCACGCTCGCCACGCGCTGGAGCAGGTCCTTCGACAGTCCGAGCGCCACCCCCGCCACGCAGGCCGTGGACGCGGGGACGATGAGCATCCCCTTGACCGGGTACGAGCCCGAGCTCGGGCCGGCGGCCAGGTCCCCGGCGCCCCAGTACCGTACGTCCGCGTCGCCCGCCGGGACCTCGAAGGTCCCCGGCTTGCCGTCGGCGCCGCGCGCCAGCCACTCCGCGAGGTCCTCGCGCCAGTGCGCGTCGCGGAAGGCGATCCCGGTCTCGTCCAGCAGGGTCAGGCGCGAGGCCCGGCTCACCACCAGGTCGACGCTCTCCCCCGCGGCGAGCAGTCCGCGGAGCACCGCCGCCGCGTACGGCGTCCCGGACGCCCCGGAAACCCCGACCACCCACGGGGTGCGCTTGCGCTCAGTCATACCTCCGAGACTATCCGGCCACCACGGGCCGGGCGCGGGTCAGGTGCGGTGTCCGGCGCGGACCCGGCGCCAGTCGTCTGCCCTAGAAGGTCAGGCCGCGGACCGCGAGGTCCAGCAGGGCGCACACGAAGAGGGCGATCCCGATGAAGCCGTTGACCGTGAAGAAGGCGCGGTTCAGGCGGGACAGGTCGTGCGGCGTCACGATGCTGTGCTCGTAGAGGAAGGCGCAGACGACGATCAGCAGGCCCGCCCAGAAGAACATCCCGGCGCCCGTGGCCAGGGCGTACCAGACCAGCAGGGCCGTGGTCACGACGTGCGCGCCGCGCGCCCCCCAGAGCGCGGCCGCGACTCCGAAGCGGGCCGGGACGGACTTGACGCCCTCCGCGCGGTCCGCGGCCACGTCCTGACTGCCGAAGATCAGGTCGAAGCCGCCGATCCACACGCCCACCGCGAGGCCCAGGATCACCGCGTCCGAGGACCACTCGCCGGTGACCGCCAGCCAGGCCCCGACCGGGCCCATCGCCTGGGCCAGTCCCAGGATGGCGTGCGGGAAGTTCGTGAACCGCTTGCCGTACGGGTACACCACCATCGGGATCACCGCGATGGGCGCCAGCGCCAGGCAGAGCGGGTTCAGCAGCGCCGCCGAGCCGAGGAAGACGGCGACCGCGATCCCGGCGCCGGTCCAGGCCGAGCGGACGGAGACCGCGCCGGTGACCAGCTCGCGGCCCGCCGTGCGCGGGTTACGGGCGTCGATCTCGCGGTCGATGATCCGGTTGGCGGCCATCGCGAAGGTCCGCAGCCCCACCATGCAGACGGTGACGAGCAGCAGCTTGCCCCAGTGCACGTTCCGGTCGAGCTGGAACATGGCGGTGAGCGCGGCGATGTAGGCGAAGGGCAGCGCGAAGACCGAGTGCTCGATCATCACGAGCCGAAGAAAGGCCTTGACCTTGTTGGTGGCCTCGGGTGCGGGGCCGGGTCCGATCACGCCGTCGGCGGTGGTCATCATGTGAGGCTCCTGCGGAACTCTTCGAGGTCGGTCAGGAGAGTGGCCGTGGGGACCGGTTCCGGTTCCAGGGTCACGGGGTCCGCGTCCTCGCCCTCGGGCGGGGTGACGCGGGCGGCGAAGGCGTACCCGCCGGCACCGGCGGGGCCCGCGTCGAGGCGCAGGACGTCGCCCGCCTCGACCGTGAACGCCTCCCCCGTGCCCAGCGCGAGACGCAGGCGCTCCGCGAAGTCCTCCGCCTCGGCGTCCCGCAGCCCGGGCAGCTCGAAGCCGCCGCCCTCGCCGTCCTCGTGGTCCCACATCAGCGCCCAGACGTTCCCCGGACCCGCGAACTCCTCGGGCGAGGCGCCCGCCGCCGCGGCGGCCTCCCGCACGCCCGGGTCCGCCGGGTCGAGCTCCGGGCGCACCAGGGCCACGTACGCCGTGTCGCTGCCGATGTAGAGGGCCGGGCCGCCCATCACGATCGGGCTCACAGGCCGTACTCCTTCCAGCGGCGGTCCACCAGGGCCGCCGTCGCAGGGTCGGACTCGACCATGTCGGGCCAGCCGCCGTCGCGGGTGTAGCCCTCCTCGGGCAGCTTCTTCGTCGCGTCGATGCCCGCCTTGCCGCCCCAGAACTGCTGGTACGAGGCGTGGTCCAGGTGGTCGACCGGCCCCTCGACGACCGTCAGGTCACGGGAGTAGTCGGTGTTGCCGAGCGCCCGCCAGGACACCTCGTGCAGGTCGTGGACGTCGCAGTCCTTGTCCACCACGATGATCAGCTTGGTCAGCGACATCATGTGCGCGCCCCAGATGGCGTGCATGACCTTCTGCGCGTGCTTCGGGTACTTCTTGTCGATCGAGACGATCGCGCAGTTGTGGAAGCCGCCCGACTCGGGCAGGTGGTAGTCCACGATGTCCGGCACGATGATCTTCAGGAGCGGCAGGAAGAACCGCTCCGTCGCGCGGCCCAGCGGGCCGTCCTCCGTCGGCGGCCGGCCGACCACGATCGACTGGAGGAGCGGACGCTTGCGCATCGTCACGCAGTCGATCGTCAGGGCCGGGAAGGGCTCCTGCGGGGTGTAGAAGCCGGTGTGGTCGCCGAAGGGGCCCTCCGGGAGCATCTCGCCCGGCTCCAGCCAGCCCTCGATGACGACCTCCGCGTGGGCCGGGACCTGGAGCGGGACGGTCTTGCAGTCCACCATCTCGATCCGCTTGCCGGCGACGAAGCCGGCGAAGAGGTACTCGTCGATGTCGCCCGGCAGCGGCGCGGTGGAGGCGTACGTCACGGCCGGCGGGCAGCCGAAGGCGATCGCGACCGGCAGCCGCTCACCCTTGGCCGCGGCGACGGCGTAGTGGTTGCGGCTGTCCTTGTGGATCTGCCAGTGCATGCCGATGGTGCGCTTGTCGTGGCGCTGGAGGCGGTAGAGGCCGAGGTTGCGCACGCCAGTCTCGGGGTGCTTGGTGTGGGTCAGGCCGAGGTTGAAGAAGGAACCGCCGTCCTTGGGCCACGTGAAGAGCGCCGGCAGCTGGTCGAGGTCCACGTCGTCGCCGGTGAGGACGACCTCCTGGACGGGCGCGGAGTCGCCCTTCACCTTCTTCGGCGGCACGTGGACCATCGAGCCGAGCTTGCCGAAGGCCTCGCGGACCCCGATGAAGCCCTGCGGCAGCTCCGGCTTCAGCAGGCCGCCGATCTTCTCGCTGATCTCGCCGTACGACTTCAGGCCGAGGGCCTTCAGGAGGCGGCGGTCGGTGCCGAAGACGTTCATGGCCAGCGGCATCGCCGAGCCCTTGACGTTCTCGAAGAGGAGCGCCGGGCCCCCCGCCTTGTTCACTCTGTCGACGATCTCCCCGATCTCCAGATACGGGTCGACTTCGGCCTTGATGCGCTTGAGGTCGCCCTCCCGCTCCAGAGCCCGGAGCAGCGAGCGGAGATCGTCGTAAGCCATAGGGGTCAGTATCGGTCACCGGCTACGCTGGACCTGTCACCGGGGCCGTCGAATCGAACCCCGCCATTGTTTCCAGGGGGCTGTTCCGCATGATCAGGGCGCTGATGTTCATCCTGCCGCTGGCGCTGACGATCTACGCGTTCATCGACTGCCTCAACACCCCCGAGGACGAGGCCAAACACCTCCCCAAGGTCGTCTGGGTCATCATCATCCTGCTCTTCTGGATCGTCGGCCCGATCGTCTGGTTCGCCGCGGGCAAGATGCGCCGCGCCCCGGCCAACGGCCGCACGCCGTCCGAGTGGCACCGCAACCACCGCCACGAGTGGGTCGCCCCCGACGACAACCCGGAGTTCCTCACGTCCCTTCGCGAGGAGAACAAGAAGGACGAGGCCCTCCTCAAGGACTGGGAGGCGGACCTGCGCCGCCGCGAGGAGGAGATGAAGCGGCGCGAGCAGGGCGAGGACAAGGACGGCTGATCGGCCGGCCGGCGGGTGTGCGCGGGGGCGTGGTGCTCGGGCCGGCTTACTCCGCCCAGGGCAGGACGCGGGTGCCCTCGGTGTCCGGGACGGAGACGACCCCGTCCGCGCGCATGGCCACGTACGCCTGGAAGGACTCGGTGGCGTGGATCCGGCGCATCACGTCGGGGGGCAGGACCAGGGTCTGGCCGGTGGTCACCTTCTCGGTGCGGCCGTCGCAGGTGACCTCCAGGGAGCCGGCGGTGAGCGTCCAGACCTGTTCGCGGCTGACGGAGTGCTCGGGGCCGGTGATGCCGGCGGCCATGTCGACGTGCCAGGTGCTGAGCTCGGAGCTGCCCCGGCTGGGGGCGGCGAGTCCGGTCATGGTGGCGTTCGTGGTGACGGTGACGTTGTCGGGGGAAGCGGCGATCACGTGCAAGAGGAGCCCTCGTTCCACTTGAGTCAAGTAGCTTTACTCGGATGAGTAAAGCAGCTTGTCCCGCTCGTGTCACCATGTTTCCGTGACCCATCACCGAAACGACGAGGGCATTGAGCTGACCTTCCTCATGGGACTCGGCTTCCAGCTCCTCCTGGGCGAGTTCACCCGGCGCCTCGCCGAGGTCGGCTACACGGACCTGCGCCCCCTGCACGGCATGGCCTTCCAGGCCCTCAAGGGGCCCGGCGCCACCGCCAGTGAGCTCGCCGAACGGCTCGGGGTGACCAAGCAGGCCGCCGGACAGATCGTCGACGACCTGGAGAAGCGCGGCTACGTGCGCCGCGAGCCGCACCCCGAGGGGGGCCGGCGCAAGCTGGTCGTGCTGACCGCGGCGGCCACCGAACACCTCGCCGTCGCGGGCCGGATCCTGCACGATCTGGAGGCCGAGCTCGGACGCACCGTCGACCTCGGCACCCTGCGCGGGGAGCTCGGACGCCTGGTGCGCGCGCTCCACGGGGAAGGGGGACTTCCGCCCCTGCGTCCGGTGTGGTGAGCGGCGACTCCACCCGCCGGTTGTGACGGGGGCGTGCGGCGCCGCCCCGCAGGGCTACGCCCTGGAGAAGGACGCGTAGGCCTCGCGCAGCTGCGTCCGGCGGGTGTCCGTCCAGGCGGCCCAGTCCGCCGGCCGTCCGGCCAGCGCGGATTCCAGCAGCTCGAAGTGCTCGTGCCAGCCGGCGAGGCAGTCGAGGCGCTCGTCCTCCGATCCGCTTCGCTCGTTCACGAACCGGATCACCGTGGAATCCGTCCCCACCGCCTCCAGGTGGAAGCGGATCCGCCCGAGCTCACCGAGCGTGTACTCGACGACGCGCTCCACGTCCCAGGCGCTGACGTGGCCGCTCGCCACCGTCCCGGTGTTCGGCCAGCGCAGCGTGACCGCCCCGCCGAGCCTGCGTTCCAGGACGTCCGCCGCGGCCAGCCAGCCGCGCAGGCCGTCCGCCGTGGTCACGGCGGGCCAGAGCACCTCGTAGGAGTACGGCAGGTGCAGCTCGAAGCGGAGCAGCCAGCGGTTCTCGCCGCGGCGCTCGCTGGTGGCATGGCTCACGAGAGACATGCCACCAGCGTCCCACTCCCGTCGGTCGGACGCCCGGCGGTCAGACGCCCGGCGGTCAGACGCCCGCGTAGGAGTGCTTGCCGCTGAGCAGGATGTTCACGCCGTAGTAGTTCCAGATCCAGCAGGCGAAGGCGAAGAGCGCCAGGTACGCGGCCTTGCGGCCCTTCCAGCCGGCGGTGGCACGGGCGTGCAGGTAGCAGGCGTACGCCACCCAGGTCACGAAGGACCAGACCTCCTTGGGGTCCCAGCCCCAGTAGCGGCCCCAGGCGTCGCCCGCCCAGATCGCGCCCGCGATGATCGTGAAGGTCCACAGCGGGAAGACGGCGGCGTTGATGCGGTACGAGAACTTGTCGAGCGAGGCCGCCGAGGGCAGCCGCTCCATCACGGACGCGGTGAACCGCCACGTCGTACGGCCCTCGGCCAGCTTGCCCTCGTAGGCGTCGCGGAAGAGGTAGAGGACCGCGCCGGCCGCGCCGAGGTAGAAGACGGCGCCGCAGAAGATCGCGGTGGAGACGTGGATCCACAGCCAGTACGAGTGCAGGGCCGGGACCAGCTGGTCGCTTTCGGTGTAGAGCCAGGTGACCGCGATGCCGAGGTCCAGCAGGACGGTGGTGACCAGGATCAGGCCGAGCCAGCGGACGTTCTTCTTCAGGGCGAGCAGCACCAGGTACGCGCCGACGGCCACCGTGGAGAAGGTGATCGAGAACTCGTACATGTTGCCCCAGGGGGCCCGCTGCACCGACATCGCGCGGGCGACGACTCCACCCGCCTCGACGAGGAAGGCGAGCGCGGTGAGCGAGACCGCGATCCGCCCGTACAGGTCGCCCTGTACGGTGCCGCCCGCGGCGCCCGGGCCGTCCGGCACGTCGCGCGTGCCGGCGGCGGAGCGGGTGACGACCTTCGGCCGGTCGAGGACGGCGGTGCCTGCCTTGCCGCGCACCTGCACGGCGGGGGCAGGGGCCTGCTGGGCACCGGTCAGCGCGGCGGCCGTACGGGCCACCTTGCTGCGGCTGCCGAAGGTCCACTCGGCGATGTGCGCGAAGAAGGCGAGCGTGTAGACCGCCATCGACGAATAGATCAGGTAATTGCTGATCTCAGCCAGGTTCTCGTTGGCTGCGGCTGCGAGCGGCGTCATCCGCGCTCTCCTTCGGGGGTTTCTTCGACAGGTTCGGCGGGCGTCGCGGTCGGCGCCTGCTCGTGCAGCGTGGCGGCGAGCTCCGCCAGCTCCTCGGGGAGCTTGGCGGACTCGCTGCGGCCCAGGCCCGCCATCTCGACGACGGTCACGCCGTCCTTCCCGGTCACGGCGCGGACCCAGATCCGCCGGCGCTGGATGAACAGCGAACCGGCCAGGCCCGCGATGGCGGCGATCGCGCCCGCGAGGGCGAGGCCGCTGCCGGGCTGCTGGGTGACGGAGAAGGTGGCCCACCGCTCGATGCCCTCGAACTTCACGGTGCCCGCGCCGTCCGGCAGGGTCATCGTCTCGCCGGGTGCCAGCTTCTGCTTGAACAGCTGGCCCGACTCGTCCTTGAACGACTGCATCTTGGTCGTGTCGAGCTGGTACACGTTCTGCGGCAGGCCCGAGTCCACGCCGAGGCTGCCGTGCCAGGCGTTGAGCATGAGCCGCGGCAGGAGCGGGGCCGGGAACTGCGAGAACATCGTGCCCTGGCCCTCGCCGGCGAACGTCGGCACGAAGACGGCGTTGAAGCCGAGCTGCTCCTTCTTGCCGTCCTTGTCCCGGTAACCGTCGGTGACCTTGATGGCTCCGGTGGAGGTCAGGTTGGCGTCCTGCGGGAGCACCGGCACGGCGTCCTTGAAGATGACCTTGCCGGTGGGGTCGGTCACCGAGATGATCGGCGCGTAGCCGTGACCGAGCAGGTAGATCTTGGAGCCGTCGACCTCCAGGGGCTCGTTGACCTGGATCTCCCGCTTCTGCGGGGTGCCGGCGGCGCCCTCGGTGAAGGTGACGTACGCCTTGAAGTCGCGCGGGGTGCCCTTCTGCGGGCCGCTCATCTCGTACGACGCGTCGAACCTGTCCAGCGTGAAGCTGAACGGCGGCAGGTCGTCCGGGTGGAACAGGGTGCCCGGCTTGAAGTCGTCGTACTGCGTGAGCGTGTTCGAGAAGCCGCTGCCGCGCAGGACGAGCTTGCCGCCCTCGGACTTGAAGTACTGGCCCCAGGCGAAGGCCACGAGCATCACGATCAGCGCGACGTGGAAGATCAGGTTCCCGGCCTCGCGGAGGTAGCCCTTCTCCGCGGCGACGTGGCCCGCGCCGCTCTCGGTCCGGAAGCGGCGCCCGCCGAGCAGCGTCCGGGCGTACGAGAGGACCTCGTCCGGGGTCTTCCCGGTGCGCCAGGTGGTGTAGGCGGGCAGCCGGTCCAGCCGCTTGGGGGCGGCGGGCGGGCGGCCGCGGAGCTGGCCGACGAACTGCCAGGCGCGCGGGACGATGCAGCCGATCAGCGAGACGAACAGCAGCAGGTAGATCGCGGAGAACCACACCGAGCTGTAGACGTCGAAGAGCTGGAGCGTCTCGGCGACGCTCACCCAGGACGGGTTGTCCCTCTTCCAGACGGCGACCTTCGTCACGTCGACGTTGGTCTGCGGGATGAGGGAGCCGGGGATGGCGCCCAGGGACAGCAGGAACAGCAGGATCAGCGCCACCCGCATGGAGGTGAGCTGCCGCCAGAACCAGCGGGCCCAGCCGATCACGCCTATGCCGACGGCCGGCCCGGTGGGGCTGTCCTCCTGCGGGGCGGTGGAGAGCTGGGCACCGGCCGCGCCGAGTTCGGGCTCGGCCGGCTCGGCGGATTCGTGCGGCGCCGTGGACGCGTCGGTGGGCGCCTTGGTGGACGCCTTGTCTGTCGTACTCATGTGCGTTAAGTCCTCAGATCCCCACCGTGAAGCCTTGGGTCCAGCTCTGCATGTCGCTGACGATGCTGTCCCACAAACCTGTGACGAGCAGCAGACCGGTGAGGATCAGCATGCCGCCACCGATGCGCATCACCCATGCATAGTGCTTCTTCACCCAGCCGAATGCACCGAGCGCCTTGCGGAAGGCGATCGCGGCGAGGATGAAGGGCAGGCCGAGGCCAAGGCAGTAGACGACGGTCAGCAGCGCGCCGCGGCCGGCGCTCGCCTGGTCGATGGAGAGGGTGTTGACGGCGGCGAGGGTCGGGCCCATGCAGGGGGTCCAGCCGACGCCGAAGAGCACGCCGAGCAGGGGCGCGCCCAGCAGGCCCGCCGTCGGCTTCTTGTGGAAGCGGAACTCCCGCATCGTCAGACCCGGGATCGCCCCCATGAAGAAGAGGCCGAGAACGATCACGAGGGCGCCCAGGACGCGGGAGATGATCTCCTTGTTGTCCTGGAGCTCGGCCCCGAAGTAGCCGAAGAGCGCACCGGTGGAGACGAAGACCGCGGTGAACCCCGCGATGAACAGGCTCGCGCCCGCCAGCATCCGCCCGCGGCGGGCCTCGGCGAGGTCGGCGCCGCTGACGCCGGTCACGTAGGAGAGGTAACCGGGGACCAGCGGCAGCACGCAGGGCGAGAAGAAGGAGACCAGGCCCGCGAGGAGCGAGATCGGCAGCGCGAGCAGCAGCGCCCCGTTCAGGACCGTCTCGTTCACACCCGTGACCTCCGCGGCGAGGACGTACTCGACCACGAGGTCACTGCTCCGCGAGGAGCGGGTCGATCATCGAACGCAGCGTCTCCTCGCCGACCGGGACCAGGGCGCGGGCAGCGATCTTGCCCTCCTTGTCGAGGACGATCGTGGTGGGGATGGCCTGCGGGTTGAGGGTGCCCTTGGGGAAGCGGAGCATCAGCTTGCCGTCGGGGTCGTACAGGCTCGGGTAGGTGATGGCGAAGTCCGTCTCGAAGGCGGTCGCGCTCTGCTTGCTGTTGTCGCGGGTGTTGATGCCGACGAAGGCGACGTCCTTGCCCGCGTCGGCGAGCTCCTTGGACACCTTGGCGAAGGCCGGGGCCTCGCCCCGGCACGGCGGGCACCAGGAGCCCCACACGTTGAGGACGACGACCTTGCCCTTGAGGGTCGTGGTGTCGAGGGTCTTCCCGTCGAGCGTCTCGCCGTCGAGCTTGGGGGCCTCGGTGCGCTCACCCCGGGAAGCGGTGGAGACGCCGGCCTTGCCCGTGACGTAGTTGCCGCCGGAACCGCCGGAGGGCCGGCCGCCGTCCGAACCCGTGCACGCCGTCAGGGTCACGGCGCTCGCAAGGGTCACCGCGGTCAGCAGGAGGGCGCGGGCGCTGGTCGAGCGGCGGCTACTTCGACGGACACGGGCGCGGCTGTGGCTCATGTGAAAAGTTTCGCATGAGCAATTCGGGGATCTACCGCGCCCCCCGCACGGATGTCAATGCTCCTGGTCAGGCGATGGCTGGGCGGCGGTCAGGCGGCGGACAGGTACGCGTTCCAGCCGCCGGCCGGTGACCGGCCGGGGCCCAGCCCCCGCAGCCTGGCGAGCACCTTGGGGTCCTGGACGTCCAGCCAGTCGGTGAACTGCCGGAAGGATACGAGGCGTACGTCCTTTTTGTCCGCCATGCCCTTGAGTGCTTCCTCGACGGCGTCCATGTAGATGCCGCCGTTCCACTCCTCGAAGTGGTTGCCGATGAAGAGCGGCGCGCGGTTGGTCTCGTAGGCGCGCCTGAAGCCGCCGAGGTAGGTGGCCGTGGCCTGGGTGCGCCAGCCCGGGTAGTTGGCCGGCACGCCCCTCGTGGTGTTCTTCGACTGGTTGGCGAGGATGTTGTAGTCCATCGACAGCACCTCGAAGGAGTGCCCGGGGAAGGGCAGGGACTGCAGCGGCAGGTCCCAGACGCCCGACTTGCGCACCGGCCAGACCTGGAGGCCGCCGGGCGAGCTGGAGTCGTAGCGCCAGCCCAGTCTCTGCGCGGTCGCCAGCAGGCTGTCCTGGCCGAGGAGGCAGGGGGTGCGGGCGCCCGCCAGCTCCTTGCGGTAGTCGAAGGGCAGCGGTTCGAGGTCGGTGAAACCGGTGTTCGTGCGCCAGTTGGTGACGAACGACACGGCCTGGTCGATCTCGCTCTGCCAGTCGGCCGGGGTCCACTTGCCGACGGAGCCGGAGCCCGCGCAGAAGTGGCCGTTGAAGTGCGTGCCTATCTCGTGTCCGTCGAGCCAGGCCTCGCGGAGGTGACGCAGGGTGGAGCGGACGTTCTCGTCCTTGAGGTAGCCGATGTCCGAGGCCCCGACGGGGTTGTTCGGCGGCCGGTAGAGGCTCCGCTTCGACTCGGGCAGCAGATAGATGCCGGAGAGGAAGAAGGTCATGGCCGCGCCGTGGTCTTTGGCGAGCTTGAGGAAACGCGGGAAGAGACCGTTACCGATCTCACCCGCGCCGTCCCAGCTGAAGACGACGAACTGCGGTGGCGTCTCGCCCGGCTGGAGGGGCACGGGCTTGGCCGGCTGGCGGGGCTGCGGGCCGGTGTCGGCGGTGGAACCGTCGCCGATGACCCTGGCCGGGGGCCCGGACGTGGCGGGGGCCAGCGGGCCGGGCTTGCCCGGGCCGGATCCGCCGCCGCCGCCACAGCCCGCTATGCCCGCGGCCGCGGCACCCAGCCCCAGCCCGAGCACTCCCCTTCGACTGAAGTCGCGCATGTCACCGTCCCGTCGTCAGACCCGAAGTGCCTGACACGGTGATTCCCGCACGTCTTGTATTTATTTAGGCAAAGCTGTAACGGATCGTCACAGAATGCCGATCATGGGCGGGGGGGGGATCACGCGCCGAAGGCCTTGGACTTGCCCTTCACAGGCTTCGCTCCGGCCAGGAGATGCGCCGGGACCAGGTCCCGGGCCGGCTCGCTGTAGCCCACCGACACCAGCTTGTCGCCCTGGAAGGTGAAGGACGTCAGCGAGGCGAGCGTGCACTGGCGGCGGCGCGGGTCGTGCCACAGCCGGCGCTTCTCGGCGAAGCTGCGCACGATCCAGATCGGCAGCTGGTGGCTGACCGCCACCGCCTCGCGGCCGCGGGCCGCGTCGCGCGCGGCCTCCAGCGCGCTCATCATCCGGACCACCTGCTCGACGTACGGCTCGCCCCAGGAGGGCTTGAACGGGTTCGTCAGGTGCTTCCAGTTGCCGGGCTTGCGCAGCGCGCCGTCACCGACGCCGAAGGTCTTGCCCTCGAAGACGTTCTCCGCCTCGAGCAGCCGCGCGTCGGTCGCCAGGTCGAGGCCGTGGGCCTTGGCGATCGGCTCCGCCGTCTCCTGCGCCCGCTCCAGCGGGGAGGACACCACGTAGGCGATGTCCCGGCTCTTGAGGTGCTCGGCGACCCGGTCGGCCATCTGCCGGCCCAGCTCGGAGAGGTGGTAGCCCTCACGGCGCCCGTACAGGACCCCGTCCGGGTTGTGCACCTCACCGTGGCGCACCAGGTGCACGACGGTGATGTCGTTGCCGTCGCCGCTCATGCGGTGGCCTCCGCGGCGGCTCGGGCGGCGGCGGGCAGCGCCGCCGCGATGCGCTCGATCGCCTTCTCGTCGTGGGCGGTGGACACGAACCAGGACTCGAAGGCGGACGGCGGCAGGTAGACGCCCTGCGCCAGCATCGAGTGGAAGAAGCCGTTGAAGCGGAAGCCCTCCTGCTTCTTGGCGTCGTCGTAGTTGCGCACCTCGTCCTCGGTGAAGAAGACGGAGAACATGTTGGACGCGGTCTGCAGACGGTGCGCCACGCCCTCCTTGGCGAGCGCCGCCGTGACCAGGCCCTGGATCTCGGCCGACACCGCGTCGACCTTCTCGTACGCGGCCGGGTCGAGCAGCCGCAGCTGCGCGAGGCCGGCGGCGGTGGCGACGGGGTTACCGGAGAGCGTGCCGGCCTGGTAGACCGGCCCGGCGGGCGCGAGGTGGCCCATGACGTCGGCGCGGCCACCGAAGGCGGCTGCGGGGAAGCCACCGCCCATGACCTTGCCGAAGGTCATCAGGTCGGGCTTGACCCCGTCGACGCCGTACCAGCCGGCGCGGGAGGTCCGGAAGCCCGTCATGACCTCGTCGGAGATGTAGAGCGCGCCGTTCTCGCGGCAGAGGTCGGCGAGCCCCTGGTTGAAGCCCTCGGCGGGGGTCACCACACCCATGTTGCCGGGCGCGGCCTCGGTGATCACGCAGGCGATCTCGCCGGGGTGCGCGGCGAAGGCCGCCCGGACCGCCCCGAGGTCGTTGTAGGGGAGGACGATCGTGTCGCCGGCCTGCGCACCCGTCACACCGGGGGTGTCCGGCAGCGCGAAGGTCGCGAGCCCGGAACCGGCGGCGGCCAGCAGCGCGTCGACGTGACCGTGATAGCAGCCGGCGAACTTCACGACCTTGGCGCGGCCGGTGAAGCCGCGCGCCAGCCGGATCGCCGACATCGTGGCCTCCGTCCCGGAGGACACGAGCCGCACCTGCTCGACGGGTTCGATGCGCGCGACGATCTCCTCGGCGAGCGCCACCTCGCCCTCGCCGGGCGTACCGAAGGAGGTGCCGCGGGCGACGGCGGCCTGGACGGCCTCGATCACCTCGGGGTGGGAGTGCCCGAGGATCATCGGCCCCCACGAGCACACGAGGTCGACGTATTCACGACCATCGGCGTCCGTCAGGTACGGACCGGTCCCGGACACCATGAACCGGGGCGTACCGCCCACGGCGCGGAAGGCGCGGACGGGAGAGTTCACGCCGCCGGGGGTCACGAGGGAGGCGCGCTCGAAGAGCGTCTGCGAAACTGGGGCTTCATACGGGTACGGGTAGCTCACACCAGCCATGGTCTCAGAGGCCGCGACAGACTTGCGGGCGGGCGTTTCACCGCGTCGCCGCGGGGGAGGTCACTGCCATGATGATCAGGCTGCGTGGCGGGGGTCACGGGGCCGGGGCGAGCAAGACCAGTCGGGTGGAGATATGCAACGCGGTGGTGGACCGGGCGAGGGTACGGATGGCCTCGATCCGCAGCGCGCCCGCGAGGCCCGCCGCCGGGGCAAGCACCGCCGCCGATCCACCGAGGCGGCCGACGCCGTGGCGCCGCCCGCGACGCCCTCGGAGGACCTGCCCAAGGGCCGCGGCATGGGAGTGACGTACAAGTACTTCGGCGCCCCGGACGGCGCCACGGCGGCCCGGGTCCCCGTCACGATGCGGCCCGAGGAGCTCGGCGGCGACGAGCTCGGCATGGGCGGCCTCTTCACCAAGATCAAGCCGGAGACGGTGGCCGCGATGGTCCTGACCGGGATCGAGGGCATACCTCTCCACAAGGTGCCCCCGCTGGAGCTGGTCGTCCTCCACCCCGACTACGCGGTGGTCAAGCTCCCCATGACGGTGGTCGACCCGCTCCGCGGAATCGGCGAGGAATCGGTGGGCGCGGCCGCCTTCATCTGGTCCACGGTCCCGGACCGCGGCGGCCCGAGCGACGCCTTCAACGTCTACCAGCTGCTCCACGAGTGGCAGGACTTCTCCCACAGACTGCACGAGGCGGGCCACCAGCCGTACTGCCTGGTCTGGCCCTGACCTAGTCTTCGTCCACGCCTTCCCGGGCACGGACCACGCGGCGTCCAACGCGGTGTGCCGGCGAGCGGGGTTCGAGTGTCTGGGCGAGGTCGACTTCGAGTACCCGCCGGGGGTGCGCCGCCCGAGCTACGACTGGCGCTACCGGGTGCGGTAGCCGCCGGGGGCGGGTGCGAGGGCCGCGGCCGCTGCGCGGAGCTGGTCCCCGACCCGCCCTTTCGCCGTTTCCCGGGGCTCCGCCCCCGACCCCGCGCCTCAGACGCCGGCGGGGCTGGGTGGGGCGCCTCAAACGCCGGCGGGGCTGGGGTGGCCGGCGGGGCCGGAGGAAGTCAGGACGATGCGGCCTCGGACGCCCGGCGTCGCGAGGTGGGCGTGTGCCTTCGCCGCCTCGTCGAGGGGGAAGGTGTCCGCGACCCGCAGGGTGAGCTCGCCCGCGTCGACCAGGGACACCAGGCGGGCCAGGTGCGCCCCGTCCGGTGCGACCTCCTGCTCCTCGACCCGGATCCCGCGCTCCGCGGCCGGCGCGGCGCCGGGGATCAGGCCGATGTAGACGCCGCCGTCGCGGACGAAGGACAGCGCGCCCTCCCCCAGGACGGCCGTGTCCAGCACCCCGTCCACCGGCCCGGCCGGAGCCCCGCCGCGCGGTACGAAGCCGGCCGCGCCCAGCGAGCGTACGAAGGCCTCGTCCGCCGCGCCCGCCAGGGCCGTCACGACCAGGCCGGCCCGCGCCGCGAGCTGGACCGCGAGCCCGCCGACCACGCCCGCGGCGCCCGTGACGAGCACCGAGGAGCCGGGGGCGAGCCCCAGCAGGTCCACCGCGCGGGCCGCGGTGAGCCCGGCGAGCGGGAGCGCCGCGGCGGCGACGGTGTCCACGGTGGTCGGAGCGGCCGCCACCGCGGTGGCGTCGAGCACCGCGTACTGCGCATGCGTGCCCAGCGGCTTCACCGGCCCGTAGTGCAGGCCCACGACCTGGTCGCCCCGGCTCCAGCCGGTCACGTCCGGGCCGATCTCGTCGATCTCTCCGGCCACGTCCCAGCCCAGGCCGAGCCGCTGTCCGGCGCCGCCGAAGACGCCGGCGCGGACCGCGCCGTCCACCGGGTTGACCCCGGCGGCCCGGACCCGGATCCGGACCTGGCCCGCCGCCGGCCGAGGCACCGGGACCTCGGCCAGCTCGACCCGCTCCGGGCCGCCGAACTCCGTCACCACGGCCGCCAGCATCGTCTGCTCGCTCGTCTGCTCGCTCATCGTCGTCTCTCCCCGTTCGTTCGTTCGCTCGTTGGATCGCTCGTTGGATCGCTCCTGGCGAGCACTAACTTAGGGAGAGGTACTCTCCTTTCGTAAGTACGCACTCCAAGGTGCGTACCCGACCCGGAAGTGGGGTACCCATGGCCACCAGCACCGCCGCGGCCCGCCGCGAAGAGGCCCGTCACGCCTACGACGCCTTCCTCAAGGAATGCCCCACCGGCCAGCTGCTGGCGCGGATCAGTGACAAGTGGGTCGGCCTCATCGTCAGCGCCCTCGGCCAGGCCGAAGACCGCTCCCTGCGCTACAGCGACCTCGGCCGCAAGATCCCCGGCGTCAGCCAGAAGATGCTCACCCAGACCCTCCGCTCCCTCGAACGCGACGGTCTCGTCACCCGCACCGTCACCCCCACCGTCCCCGTCCGCGTCGACTACCGGCTCACCGACCTCGGCAGCAGCCTCGGCTGCCTCCTGTCCTCCGTGAAGCGCTGGGCCGAGAACCACTTCGACGAGGTCAGCGCCCACCGCGAGAGCTACGACGAGGCCGCCGCCTAGACCGCACAATTCGGCGGCGTCCCCACCCCGGCAATGGCATGCTGACAAGGTGAACGGACCCGGCATTCAGCTCACCCTCGCCCCCGAACTGCGCCTGTTCGCCGCGCCCAGCCGGCGCGCCGAACGCGTACCGACCGCGACCGACGGCGCGTCCAGCCTCGGCCACGTCGTCGAGTCGGCCGGCGTCCCGCTCACGGAAGTCGGCCGGCTGCTCGTCGACGGCCACGAGGTACCCGTCTCCTACGTGCCCCAAGAAGGCCAGAACGTCGAGGTCTTCGGAGTCGACCGGCCCCAACAGATCCCCGGCGCCCCGCTCCGCTTCCTCCTCGACGTCCACCTCGGCACCCTCGCCCGCCGCCTGCGCCTGCTCGGCGTGGACGCCGCCTACGAGAACGAGGACATCGGCGACCCCGCGCTCGCCACCCGCTCCGCCGTCGAACGGCGCGTCCTGCTCTCCCGCGACCGCGGCCTGCTGCGCCGCCGCGAGCTCTTCGCCGGTGCGTACGTCTACAGCGACAACCCGGACGAGCAACTGCGCGACGTCCTCAGCCGGTTCGCGCCCACCCTCGCGCCGTGGACCCGCTGCACCGCCTGCAACGGCCCGCTCCACGAGGCCGACAAGGACAGCGTCGGCGACCGCCTGGAAGGCGGCACGCACCGCACGTACGACGTGTTCGCGCAGTGCGCCGCATGCGAGCGCGTCTACTGGCGCGGCGCCCACCACGCCCGCCTGGAGCGGATCGTCGACGAGGCCCTCGTCGAATTCGGCACCGCCTGAGCCGGGCCCGAGCACCGCCCGAACACGCCCTGCCCAGCGCGGGCACGCTCTAGCTAGAACGCGTAGGCGTCACCAGTGTCCAGCGCCAGCACGACATGGTCGTTGTTGATGTGGTTCCGGTCCGTCGCACCGCCGTTCCACCACGTGTCGACCTCGACCACCACCTCCGGCGCCCGCTCCCGCAGCGCCAGCGCCAGCCCGATGTGCCGGCCCCGGCCGTGCAGCGGCAGCGGCCCCGTCTCGCACACCACCTCGCGCAGACCGGCCCGCGCGCAGCCCTCCGCCAGTCGCTGGCGGTCCGCGAGGTCGGCCGACAGCCGCACCCGCAGCGTCGCGTTCGCCAGCGCGGCCGGTCCGTCGTTCTCCGGGACCAGCCAGATCCGCAGCTGCGCCCCGGCCAGGGCCACCAGGCCGTGGTACGCCACATCGGCCTCCGGACCTGCCCACGCCGGCCCCGACGCCACCGCAGGCCCGGGGACCGGCCCCGACCCCGACACCGGCCCCGACACCGGCCCCGACACCGGCCCCGACGCCCCCGCGGGCGAAGCCGCACCAAGCGCCAGCAACCCCGCCACCACCACACTCCGTACGGCACCACGGCGCACCGCCACCACCTCCTCGCGCGGAGGCTAGCCACCAGCGGCGCCGACCGGTCGGACCATCACACGAACGAGGGCGCGCCCACCCCCGTATGCCCCGCGCCGCGCTGCGTACCTTTGAGCCATGTTGATCGCCCGCTCCGCCCTGCTCTTCTCCCTCGCCGCCCTCCTGGAGATCGGCGGCGCCTGGCTCGTCTGGCAGGGCGTCCGCGAGCACAAGGGCTGGGCCTGGATCGGCGCCGGGGTGATCGCCCTCGGTCTCTACGGTTTCGTCGCCACCCTCCAGCCACAGGGCGACTTCGCCCGCGTACTGGCCGCCTACGGCGGGGTCTTCGTCGCCGGATCCCTCGCCTGGGGCGTCGTCGCCGACGGCTACCGCCCCGACCGCTGGGACGTCGTCGGCGCCCTCGTCTGCCTCGCCGGAATGGCCGTGATCATGTACACCCCGCGGGGCCGCTGAGCCGCGCCTATGCTGGCGGGGAATCGCCCGTACGAACGACCGAGGAGCCCGCACATGAGCACGGCCGCCACCCGAACCGCCGTAGTCACCGGCGCGAGCAGCGGCATCGGCGCGGCCACCGCCCGGCAGCTCGCCGCAGCCGGCTACCACGTCGTCCTCACCGCCCGCCGCAAGGACCGCATCGAGGCCCTGGCCGCCGAGATCACCGAGGCCGGCCACTCCGCGGCCGCCCACGCCCTCGACGTCACCGACCGCGCCGCAGTCGACGCCTTCGCGGCCTCCCTCGACGGCTGTGACGTGCTGGTCAACAACGCGGGCGGCGCCATCGGAGCCGAACCCGTCGCCACCGGCGACCCGGCCGACTGGCGCACGATGTACGAGGTCAACGTCATCGGCACGCTCAACGTCACCCAGGCCCTGCTCCCCGCCCTCACCGCCTCCGGCGACGGCACGGTGGTGGTCCTCTCCTCCACCGCCGGCCACTCCACCTACGAGGGCGGCGCCGGCTACGTCGCCGCCAAGAACGGCGCCCGGGTCCTCGCCGAGACCCTCCGCCTGGAGATCGTCGGCCAGCCCGTGCGCGTCATCGAGATCGCCCCGGGCATGGTCAAGACGGAGGAGTTCGCGAAGACCCGGTTCCGCGGCGACGCGGAGAAGGCCGAGAAGGTCTACGCGGGCGTCGCGGATCCCCTGTCCGCCGACGACGTGGCCGACACCATCACGTGGGCGGTGACCCGCCCCAGCCACGTCAACATCGACCTCCTGGTGGTCCGCCCCCGCGCCCAGGCCTCGAACACGAAGGTCCACCGCGAGCTCTGACCCCCTCCGAGGGGGGACGGCCTGGCGAGGAGGGGCGGCCCCGCTGCTGTCAAGCCACGAATTCCCGAGACATGACGTGCGGCCCTTCGATCATGCCTAGTGGGATCTCCCCCACGACATGAGAGGGAGGGTGGCGATGACCTCTGAGAACAGCACGACGCGATGCTCGCAGGACATGGCCACGAGCTGCGGCCGCGGCTGCGCGCTCCGCGAGACGTGCGGAGCGCGTACGTCGACCCGCCGGGTGGTCAAGCGCTGGGTGGCCGCCGATCAGATACCGGTGGAAGCCGACGGCATCGCCCTGGCCCGGTCCGTCACGGAACACGTCCGGCGGACGGGAAAGCACTTCCTGCCGGAGCGGATGCTGGTCCAGCTGAGCGACGTCCGGCGTCGGCACGCCGCGGACCGCCCGTTCCTCGACGCCTTTCTCGACTGCTTGCTCGACAAACACGAGGGACGTTTCTGGAACCGCACCTACCTCGCGCTGCCCGTCCTGGAGCTCCTCATGGACGGTCCGCCGGACGCTCCGCCGGACGGTCCGCGTTCCGCGTCGAGCGCGGACCGGATGTCCACCCTGCTCCTGTCCGACATCGCGCGTTTCGAGATCAGGGCGGCAGGCGGATCGCGCGAGGGCCCCCGCCGGGGCCGGCCCGATCCGGCGAAGCTGGGTACGCGGCTGCGGCACGCCCTGCGGCTCGTCGCGAAGGGACTCGGCCACGAGGAGGCCGGCGACCTGCCGTCACGGATCGCGCACACGCCCCAGTCCCGCCTGCAGGACCTCCTCGATGACCTGCCCCGGCCGCCGGCGACGGATGCCTGGCAGTGGTTCGACGTCACCGTCCAGCCCGTCTACGTCCTGCACGACGAGTACTTCTTCATGCGCGCCCTCCAGACCCACGAAATGCTCTTCACCGCGATCGCGGCGGACACGCGGTCGGCCATCGGTGCCCTGCGCGCAGGGCGCCTGGAAGAGGGCGCGGAGCGCATGGACCACGCGGCTGCCCTGTTCGAGCGCGCCGCCGCCCTGTTCCGCACGGTCGCCACGATGCGGCCGGAGCAGTTCGCCGGTTTCCGGCAGTACACCGACGGCGCCAGCGCCATCCAGTCCGAGCAGTACAAACGGTTCGAGATCCTGTGCGGCGTCCCGCCCGCGCCCCGCTTGCGCTCGGCCGCCTTCGCGCACGTGCCCGCCGTACGGGCCGAGGCGGAGGACGCCGGCCACGACACGGTCACCCGGGCCTATCTCGACCTCCGCCGCGCGGGAGGACCCGGCCGGCCGGAGTGGGAGCGCCTCGACGCGGCGCTCGGCCGGCTGGAGAGCCGGCACCAGCGGTGGAAGGCGGCCCATCGCAGCCTGGCCGCGCGCATGCTCGGCGACGCGCGCGGCTCGGGGCACACCGATGGCGTTCCGTACCTGACGCAATGCCTCGGGAACCGGCTGTTCTGGCGGCTGGGCCCGGGCGTCAGCCCTTGACGCGTCAGCCCCCGACGCGTCAGCCCTTGACGCAGATGACCTGCTTGAGCTTGGCCACGACCTGCACGAGGTCGGTCTGCTGGTCGATGACCTGCTCGATGGACTTGTACGCGCCCGGGATCTCGTCCACGACGCCCGCGTCCTTGCGGCACTCCACGCCCCTGGTCTGCTCCGCCAGGTCGCGCGCCGAGAACTTCCTCTTCGCCGCCGTACGGCTCATCTTGCGGCCCGCGCCGTGCGAGGCCGAGTTGAAGGACTTCTCGTTGCCGAGCCCCTTCACGATGTACGAGCCCGTGCCCATGGAGCCCGGGATGATCCCGTAGTCACCGCTGCCGGCGCGGATCGCGCCCTTGCGCGTGACCAGCAGGTCCATGCCGTCGTACCGCTCCTCCGCCACGTAGTTGTGGTGGCAGCTGATCTCCCGCTCGAAGGAGACCTTCGCCTTGCGGAACTCCCTGCGGACGACCTCCTTGAACAGGCTCATCATCGCGGCGCGGTTGTACTTGGCGTACTCCTGCGCCCAGAAGAGGTCGTTGCGGTACGCCTCCATCTCGGGCGTCTCCGCGAGGAAGACCGCGAGGTCCCGGTCGACGAGGTTCTGGTTGTGCGCGAGGCCGCGGGCCACGTCGATGTGGTGGGCGGCGAGTTCGTTGCCGATGTTCCGGGACCCGGAGTGCAGCATCAGCCACACCGCACCGGACTCGTCGAGACAGAACTCGATGAAGTGATTGCCGGATCCGAGCGTTCCGATCTGCTTCACGGCGCGCTCATGACGGAACTTGACCGCATCGGTGAGGTAGTCGAAGCGCTTCCACAGGCGCTCGTACCCCTCCACCGAGAAGCCGTACAGGCGCGCCGGGTCCACGGCCTCCTGGTGCAGGCCGGCGCCCACCGGAATCGCCCGCTCGATCTTCGACCGCAGCCCCGACAGGTCCCCCGGCAGGTCGTTCGCCGTCAGTGAGGTCTTGACCGCCGACATGCCGCAGCCGATGTCGACGCCCACCGCCGCCGGACAGACCGCGTCCTGCATGGCGATCACCGAGCCGACCGTGGCGCCCTTGCCGTAGTGGACGTCCGGCATGACGGCCAGGCCCTTGATCCACGGGAGGGTGGCGACGTTGCGGAGCTGCTGCATCGCGCCGTCCTCGACCGACGCCGGGTCGGTCCACATCCGGATCGGAACCTTCGCCCCGGGTACCTCTACATACGACATATTGAATCAATCCCCCGAAAACCACAGAAAACTCAGAATGCGCAAAAAGCCTCGCTCTTGATCCCAAATACGACAGAGGACCGGCGCCGGCACCAGCGTGTGCGATAGACATTGTGTCCAGCCGCGCCCGAGCCGCGGCAACGCATTTTCCTGACCGTCGGGGACCCGCCGGTCGAAGGGAGCCAGTGGACGTGCAGCGCAAGGCGGTACGGCGAGTCCTGCCAGGCATCGCGATGCTCACCGCGCTCGCGGCCGGCGGCGCAGCCCTGACCGGGTGCACCGGCGGGAGCGGCACCGGAAGCACCAGCGACTCGAAGGCGGGCGGCAGCTCCGCCGCGCCCGCCCAACCGGGGAAGTACCGCAGTCTGCCCGCGCCCTGCAAGGCCGGCGTCGACAGCAAGAAGCTCAAGGCCATGCTCCCGGCCGCGGACACCCTCACCCCCGAGCAGCGCGACCAGCTGTACGCCGGCGTCGCGGACGCCTCGTACGACGGCGACCGGCACGTCGGCTGCCGCTGGACCGCGCAGACGCCCGAGGAGACGCGGCTGCTGTCGGTCGGCTTCGAGCGCGTGGTCTCCTACGACCGGAGCGCCGCCAGCGACGACGACAAGGCGAAGCAGGTCTACGTACGCCGCCTCACCGACGCGAAACTGCCCTTCCCCGGCCCGACCGCGAGCCCGACCCCCACTCCCGCCGGTCCCCCACCCGCAGGCACGCCCGCCGCCGGAGCCGGAGCCGGAGCCGGAGCCGGAGCGCCCTCCCCCGGCGCCGGCCCGTCCACCCAGCCCGAGCTCGGCTCCCGCGTCCTGGAAGGCCTCGGCACCGAGTCGTTCCTGGAGGACAAGCTCAGCCCCGCCGGGGCCACCGCGGCGCAGGCGCGCACCGTGCGGATTGTGTTCCGTACCTCGAACGTCATCGTCACCGTCGAGTACAGCGTGCAGCCGGCCCTGCCCGGCACGGTCCCGCCGAGCACCGAAACCCAGGACAGGACACGGCAGTTGGCCCAAGCCCTGGTCGAGCGCTTCAACGAGTGAGCGGTGCGCGCCGCGGCCGGGCGTGACGGCCCGCACAGCAGGCGGGCGCCCGCTCGGGCTACCGTGGCACGGGTCCCGTGTCCGAAGAACACCCACCAACGCACTGAAGGAATCATGCACCGATCAGCCTCGCGCCTCACCCGCGTTCTCGCCTGCGCAGCCGTCCCGGTGATCCTCACCGTCGCCGGGTGTTCGTCCGACTCGGGCAAGGACTCGGGCTCGAACGGCGGCAAGAAGTCCGGTTCCTCCTCGTCGGCCAAGCCCAACGCGAAGTCCTCGCCGGCCCTGGAGAAGGCGGCCTTCGCCACGCTTCCGGACCCCTGCAAGGCGCTCCAGACGCAGACGATAGAAGCGATCGTCCCGGAGACGAAGGACAAGAACGGTACGGCGACCAAGTCGAACGACCTGACCAGCCGCGCCAGCTGCTCCTGGAACGGTCTGGACGAGGACGGCCTGAAGGGCTCGCAGTACCGCTGGCTCTCCCTCTCCTTCTTCCGCTACGACTCCCACGCCTCGCTCGGCAGCGCCAACAAGCGCGCCGAGGAGCAGTACAACAAGCAGGTCGAGACGGCCAAGACGACCGAGGGCGCGCAGGACCCGAAGGCGGAGGCGGCGGGCGGGATCGGTGACCAGGCGACGTCGGTCGTCTACACCGTGAAGAAGGACGTCGACTTCTTCAACACGACGATCGTGGCGCGCACCCAGAACGTGGTGATCACGCTCGATTACAACGGCGCCGCCTACGAGGGTGCCGGCGCGCCGGACCGGGCCAAGCTGCTCCAGGACGCGATCGCGGCCGCCAAGGAGGCCGTGACCTCGGTCGACACCGCCAACAAGCAGCCCGCGGAGCAGCCGCAGTCCCCCCAGCCCCAGCAGTAGCGGTGGCGGTCCGGGGCCTCCTGGGGCACTGACATCCAGTCACCCGTACGCTGTGCCTGCCGCAGTCCCGTAAAGGCTCGGTAAGCACTCAGCGCTCGGTATGTGCTCGACAAGAGGAGGGGATCGCGGGTGGCCGCGATGCAACTGACTCGTACCCACCGAATACTCATCGGCGTCGTGGTCGCGGGAGCCGTGGTCATCGCGGGTATCGGCTTCGCGGGCTCGTACGCCGCCGTGCGCGAACTCGCCCAGCAGAAGGGGTTCGGCAGCTTCTCGCTGGTGTTCCCGATCGGCATCGACGCGGGCATCTGCGTGCTGCTCGCGCTGGACCTGCTGCTGACGTGGATGCGGATCCCCTTCCCCCTGCTGCGCCAGACGGCATGGCTGCTGACGGCGGCGACGATCGCCTTCAACGGCGCGGCCTCCTGGCCGGACCCGCTGGGTGTCGGCATGCACGCGGTGATCCCGATCCTCTTCGTGGTGACGGTGGAGGCCGCCCGGCACGCGGTGGGCCGGATCGCGGACATCACCGCCGACCGGCACATGGAGGGCGTCCGCATCACCCGCTGGCTGCTCTCTCCGATCCCCACCTTCAAGCTGTGGCGCCGGATGAAGCTGTGGGAGCTGCGCTCCTACGAGCAGGCCGTGACCATGGAGCAGGACCGGCTGATCTACCAGGCCCGTCTCCAGGCGCGGTACGGGCGCTTCTGGCGGCGCAAGGCCCCGGTGGAGGCGCTGATGCCGCTGAAGCTGGCCCGGATCGGCGTGCCCCTCTCGCAGACGGCCCCGGACGCGCTGGCGGCGACGGGCATCGAGCCGGCGCTGCTGCCCCCGCTGGCGCAGCAGGCTCCGGCCGCGACGGGAGCCCCGGCCCTGGCGGCCGCGGCGGCCACGCCGGCCGCGCCGGAGCTCGCCCAGGAGCTCCAGGAGCTCCAGGAACTCCAGCAGGCCCAACAGCCCCAGCACCCCCACGACCCGGCGCAGGGCCAGGCCCAGGACCACCCCCAGGCCCCGGCACAGCTCCACCCCCAGACCCCGCCCGCCGTCACCCACGCCCCGCCGCCCTTCGCGGTGGAGCCGACGGCCATGCCCGCCGCCCACAACAGCGCGTGGTTCGCCGCGCCGCTGGCGCCGCAGGCGGCGTACGAGGGCGGCTACAACCCCCAGTACGTCGAAGGCCTGGAGCCGACCCCGGTCCTGCCCCCCACGGGCCCGGAGGACCAGCAGCAGGCGCAGCAGGCGCAGCAGGCGCCGCAGGAACACCCGGTCCCGGCCCCCCGCCAGGAGGAGGCCCCGCAAGCCCCGCAGGCGGACGGCCCCGAGACCCCGGACGAGGCCGAGTTCGCCGAGGTGGCGTACAAGGTGTTCTGCGCGCTGGCCGACGAGAAGCAGGACTACCCGTCGGCCGAGGCCCTCGACATACACCTCTCGGACGGCTACGGCGTGACCCATCCGCGCAGCGGGTCCCTGCTCCGCCGGATGATCCCGGCGTTCAAGCTGCGCTACAACAAGGACCGGGAGGCCGAGCACATCGCGTAGGCCAGGCCCCAGGCAGCGGAAAGGGCCCGCACCCCGAGGGGTGCGGGCCCTTTCACATGCCTGCGGGACCTCAGACGGCGAGCAGCTTGCGCACCCGGTCCGCGCCCACCGCCAGCAGCAGCGTGGGCAGGCGCGGCCCGGTCTCCCGGGTCACCAGGAGCCGGTACAGCAGCGCGAAGAACGTCCGCTGCGCGACCTTGAGCTCCGGCGTCGGCTTCGCGTCGGGCTCCAGCCCCGCCATGACCTTCGGCACGCCGTAGACCAGCGTGGTCAGCCCGTCGAGCGACCAGTGCGTGTCGAGCCCGTCGACAAGCATCCGCAGCGACTGGCGCGCCTCCTCGTCCAGCGAGGACAGCAGCTCCATGTCGGGCTCCTCGCGCACGAGGGTCCGCTGGTCGGCCGGGACCTGGGTGGTGATCCAGTTCTCGGCGCGGTCCAGGCGCGGCCGTACCTCGTCGAGCGAGGTGAGCGGCTTCTCCGGATCCAGCTCGCTCAGGATGCGCAGGGTCTGCTCGTCGTGCCCGGCGGTGATGTCCACGACCGAGGCGAGCGTGCGGTAGGGCATCGGCCGCGGCGTGCGCGGCAGCTCACCAGCCGCGGTGCGCACGGCGCGGCTGTGCGCGGCCGCGTCGGCGGGCAGCACGGAGCCGTCCGCGACCTTGGCCTCCAGCTTGTCCCACTCGTCGTAGAGCCGCTGGATCTCCTGGTCGAAGGCGATCTTGAAGGACTGGTTGGGACGGCGGCGCGCGTACAGCCAGCGCAGCAGCTGCGGCTCCATGATCTTCAGCGCGTCGGCCGGGGTCGGGACCCCGCCCTTGCTGGAGGACATCTTCGCCATGCCGCTGATGCCCACGAAGGCGTACATCGGTCCGATCGGCTGCTCGCCACCGAAGATGTGCACGATCTGGCCGCCGACCTGGAAGGACGAGCCCGGCGAGGAGTGGTCGACGCCCGAGGGCTCGAAGACCACGCCCTCGTAGGCCCAGCGCATCGGCCAGTCGACCTTCCAGACCAGCTTGCCGCGGTTGAACTCGCTGAGCTTGACCGTCTCGGTGTACTCGTCCTCGGTGCAGACGTAGGTCATCTCGGTCGTCTCGTCGTCGTACGAGGTGACCTTGGTGAAGTCCTTGCCGCACTCGCCGCAGTAGGGCTTGTACGGGAAGTACCCGCCCTCGGCGCTGCTGCCGTCGTCCTCGGCGGCCGCCCCGGAGCCCTCGGCGGCCTCCAGCTCGGCCTCGTCGACCTGCTTCTGCTGCGGCTTCTTGCCGCCCGGCTTGATCTTCGTCCGGTACTGGTCGAGGACCGCGTCGATGTCGCCGCGGTGCTTCATCGCGAACAGCACCTGCTCGCGGTAGACACCGGTCGTGTACTGCTCGGTCTGACTGATCGGGTCGTACTCGACGCCCAGCTCGGCCAGTGCCGAGGTCATGGCGGCCTTGAAGTGCTCGGCCCAGTTCGGGTACGCCGACCCGGCCGGGGCCGGTACGGAGGTCAGCGGGCGCCCGATGTGCTGGCCCCACGACTCGTCGACGCCGGGCACGCCCGCCGGCACCTTGCGGTACCGGTCGTAGTCGTCCCACGAGATGAGGTGGCGGACCTCGTAGCCCCGGCGGCGGATCTCGTCCGCGACCAGGTGCGGGGTCATGACCTCACGGAGGTTGCCCAGGTGGATCGGACCGGAGGGGGAGAGTCCGGACGCGACGACAACAGGTTTGCCGGGTGCTCGGCGCTCCGCCTCGGCGATGACCTCGTCCGCGAAACGGGAGACCCAGTCGGTCTCGGTGCTGCTCTGAGCCACGACACGTCCTTCTATCTCGAATGCTGGCTTCAGCCATTCTCCCAGACGGAAGAGGTCGCTCCGGGGTTGCTTCCTCCCGCCGGTCCTCCCGCCGATTCTCACGGGAAACGGAGGGGCCCCGCGTGGGATACTCGGCACTTGTCGGAACAACCAAGTGCATCCACCGGCACGACCTCACAGGAACGGCAGCTCATGGCCTCGGTCCCTTCCCTCGCTTCTTCCGTCAATCAGCGCGTCGCGGACGCCCTCGCCTCCGCCCTGCCGGAGGCCGGTGCCGCGGACCCGCTGCTGCGACGAAGCGACCGGGCCGATTTCCAGGCCAACGGCATCCTGGCGCTCGCGAAGAAGGCCAAGGCCAACCCGCGCGAGCTGGCGACGACCGTGGTCGAAGGCATCCCGACCGGTGACCTGATCCAGGAGATCGAGGTCTCGGGCCCCGGCTTCCTCAACATCACCATCACCGACAAGGCGATCATCGAGACGCTCGCGGCGCGGGCGCTCGACGACCGCCTCGGCGTGCCGCTCGCGGCGAACCCGGGCACCACGGTGATCGACTACGCCCAGCCGAACGTCGCCAAGGAGATGCACGTCGGCCACCTGCGCTCGGCCGTCATCGGCGCGGCGATGGTGGAGATCCTGGAGTTCACGGGCGAGAAGGTGGTCCGCCGCCACCACATCGGCGACTGGGGCACCCAGTTCGGCATGCTCATCCAGTACCTGCTGGAGCACCCGCACGAGCTGGACCACAAGGCCACCGACGCCGACGTGGAGGTCTCCGGCGAGGAGGCCATGTCCAACCTCAACCGCCTCTACAAGGCCTCGCGCGCGCTCTTCGACTCCGACGAGGAGTTCAAGACGCGGGCCCGGGCCCGGGTGGTGGACCTCCAGGCGGGCGAGCCCGAGACCCTGGCCCTG
Organism: Streptomyces sp. NPDC028910; assembly: GCF_055564955.1. Lineage (NCBI taxonomy): Bacteria > Bacillati > Actinomycetota > Actinomycetes > Kitasatosporales > Streptomycetaceae > Streptomyces > Streptomyces sp. NPDC028910. The sequence continues at coordinate 518,951 of NZ_JBVHVF010000001.1, forward strand.
TGGCAGCGGTTCGTGGACGAGTCGAAGATCTACTTCTACTCCGTCTTCAACAAGCTGGACATGGACATCCAGGACCCCGACGTGGTCGGCGAGTCCGGCTACAACGACATGCTGGTGGAGACCTGCAAGCTGCTGGAGGAGTCGGGCGTCGCCGTCCGCTCCAACGGCGCGCTCTGCGTCTTCTTCGACGACATCAAGGGCCCGGACGGCAACCCGACCCCGCTGATCGTGCAGAAGTCGGACGGCGGCTTCGGCTACGCGGCCACCGACCTCTCCGCTATCCGCGACCGGGTGGCCCACCTCAAGGCGACCGAGCTGATCTACGTGGTCGACGCCCGCCAGTCCCTGCACTTCAAGATGGTCTTCGAGACGGCGCGCCGGGCGGGCTGGCTGAACGACGAGGTCAAGGCCGTACAGCTGGCCTTCGGCACGGTCCTCGGCAAGGACGGCAAGCCGTTCAAGACCCGTGAGGGCGAGACCGTCCGGCTGGTGGACCTGCTGGACGAGGCCATTGACCGCGCCGCGGCCGTCGTACGCGAGAAGGCCCAGGACCTGTCCGAGGCCGAGATCGGTGAGCGTGCCGTCCAGGTCGGCATCGGCGCGGTGAAGTACGCGGACCTCTCGACCTCCGCCGCGCGCGACTACAAGTTCGACCTGGACCAGATGGTCTCGCTGACGGGTGACACGTCCGTGTACCTCCAGTACGCGTACGCCCGTATCAAGTCCATCCTGCGCAAGGCCGGGGACGCGAAGCCCGCTGCGCACCCGGAGCTGGCGCTCGCGCCGGCCGAGCGCGCGCTGGGCCTGCACCTGGACCACTTCGGCGAGCTCATCGCCGAGGCCGCGTCGGAGCACGCGCCTCACAAGCTGGCGGCGTACCTCTACCAGGTGGCGTCGCTCTACACGACCTTCTACTCGGAGTGCCCGGTCCTGAAGGCGGACAGCCCGGAACAGGTGGAGAACCGCCTCTTCCTGTGCGACCTGACGGCACGCACCCTGACCAAGGGCATGTCCCTCCTCGGAATCCGCACCCCCGAGAAGCTCTGACCGCATCCGGCCACGCGACGGCCCCGTCTCCCGGTGGGAGGCGGGGCCTTCCGTTGCCCTACACCGCGCCGAAAACCTCGACCTTGCACCGGGCACTCCCGGACCGGCCGATCCGTGCGTCGCACGTGACGAGCGGTACCTGGAGCCCTTCGGCCAGGGCCACGTAGGTGGCGTCGTACGCGGAGAGGTTCGCGTACAGCTCTCGCACCCGGGGCAGCACCGGCAGGTGCTCCATCCGCCTGACCGGAAGTGCTCCGAAGTCGTCCCATGCGGCGTCCAGCTGACGGTCGGAGAGCTTGCCTCCCCGGAGGCGGCCGAGCAACGCGTGCGCGACTTCCACATCGAGCAGATGCGGAGCGGCGAGCCGTTCGCCCACCACCCGCTCACGCACGGCCTCGCCCACTGGACCCGCGTCGGCGACCAGCATCACGACCGCGCTCGCGTCGATCACGATCATTCGCGCCGCCGACCCGCGTCGAGGTCGCCGAGGACCTCGTCCACGCTCAGCTCGGCCGACACACGAGAACGGATCCGCGCGACGACGTCCTCCACGGACGGAGTCGCGGCCTCCTCCTCCAGCAGGGTCCGGGCATACGCCTGAAGCGACTGGCGACTACGGGCGGCCCGTATCTTCAGCTCGGCGAGCGCCTCGTCGGACAAGTCACGGACATACAGGGTGGCCATGCGACAAGACTAGTCGCAGTGCGAGCATTCTGCTAGCACGCACCCACCGGTTCACCCGAACAGCCCGGTTCCGGCCGTACGGGTCGGGTAGGGGACGGCCCGTCCTACCCGACCCGACCCGACCCACCGGAGACCTTCGTGCCCGACATGAACGGCCCCTACAAGCCCGGCACTCCGTGCTGGATCGACCTGATGGTCCCCGACCAGCAGGCGGCCCTCGACTTCTACTGCGGCCTCTTCGGCTGGCAGGGCGAGATCGGCCCGCCCGAGCAGGGCGGGTACTCCGTCTGCACCCTCAAGGGCAGGCCGGTCGCCGGCATCATGCAGGCGATGAACCCGGACGGCACCGTGCCGGACCCGATGCCCCCGAGCGTGTGGACCACGTACCTCTCCACCGACGCCATCGACGCCACGCTCAAGGCCGTCAAGGACGCGCACGGCACGGTCATGACGGGCCCGATGGAGGTCATGGACCTCGGACGGATGGCCGTCGCGGCCGACCCGACCGGCGCCGTGTTCGGCCTGTGGCAGCCGGGCTCCTTCGACGGCGCGGGCATCGTCAACGAGCACGGCGCCCTCATCTGGAGCGAACTGAGCACCGGCGACGTCCCCGCCGCGGCCGCGTTCTACTCCGCCGTCCTGCCGATCACCACCACCGCCTCGAAGGAGGAAGGCGCCGAGGGGTACACGGAGTTCATGGTCGGCGGCCGCGCGGTGGGCGGGATGATGAGCCTGGACCAGATGCCGCCGGGTACGCCCCCGAACTGGCTGCCGTACTTCCACGCCGACGACGTCGACAGCGTCCAGGCCGCCGCCGAACGGGCCGGTGGCACCGCCCTCGCCCCCGCCTTCGACATGGTGGCGGGCCGCATGGCCGTCCTGGCCGACCCCCAGGGCGCCCCCTTCGCGGTGATCACGGCGAAGTCCCCGGAGCAGCCCGCCTGATGTGACCGGGCACACGGGGAATGTTCTCCCTGTGTGCCCCCCTCCTTCGGGGCATGAAGACCATCACACGGCACCGCTCCGGCCACGCGCTGGCCGCCCTGCTCACCGCCGACGCACTGCTGCACCTGTACTGGGCCACGGGCGCGACCTGGCCCGCCGCCGACGAGCGGGCCCTGTCCCTCGCCGTCCTCGGCACCGAGACCTCCTTCGGCCCCGCGACGGTGCTCCCCCTGGCCGCCGTCCTCCTGACGGGAGCCACCGCCGCCCTCGCCCACGCGTACGGGCGCGGCGGCCGGCTGACCCGCGCCGTCACCGGGGCGGTGGCCGCCGGCCTGACCGTACGGGGCCTCGCGGGCCTGGCCTGGGCGACCGGCCTCCTCGCCAGCCCGCCCGACAGCCCCTTCTACGCCCTCAACCTCGCGCTGTACACCCCCGCTTGCCTCGCCTTCGCCTGGGCGGCGGCCCGGCTAGCGAAACTCGCACCAGACGACCTTGCCGGGCGTCCGGGGCAGGACACCCCAGTCGTCGGCGAGCGCGGCCACGAGGGCGAGCCCCCGGCCGTGCGGCCGGCCGGTGATCCGTGACAGCCCGGGCCCGCTGTCGTGCACCTCGACCCGGACGGTCCCGTCGAAGGTGAGCAGCCGCAGGAGATATCCCCGGCCGCGCGGGACCCCGTACCGCAGGGCGTTGGTCGCCAGCTCGCTCACGCAGAGCAACAGGTCGTCCTGCCGGGCGGGGCGCCCCCACGCGTGCAAGGTGTCACGTGTGAACTGGCGTGCAGCTGCGACTGTTCGGGGATTGCGGAGGTAGAGCCGGTCCTGCACGAGGGCGGCCTGAGTATGCAGATTCACCCCACGATGGTCGCTCGCAGTGACTACCGTGTGGCTGAGCGCCAACCCGTACTCATTGATGAGTACGGGTTGGCATGGGGTAGTCCACGTGCTGGGGCGGGGAGTTCGCTGTCATGCCACCGAGGAAACGCGCACGGCCGAACGCGACGACCATGAAGATGGTCGGAGCGCAGGTGGCCGCAGCCCGGATCGCCAAGAACCTGACCCAGAAACAGCTCGGAGAGCTGGTCCGGCTGGACGCGGAGACCATCGCGTCGATCGAGCAGGGCCGCCGGGCGTTGATGCCGAATGTCGCGGAGCTGATGGACCAGCATCTGGGCCTGCCAGGCCTTCTGGTCGTGGCAGCCCTCGGAATGCCCGAGAGGGACCCAAGTACCCCTTGGGCAGAGGAGTACATGGACCTTGAGAAGCGCGCGATCGCGCTCAATTGGTACGAGTCCATGGTCATCCCGGGGCTCCTCCAGACCGAGAGCCACGTGCGGGCCCTCCTCCGCTGTCGCGTCCCGGCGTTCCTTCCGGAGGAAATGAACAGGCTGACCGCTCGGCGACTTGCCCGGGCACCTATCCTGCACCGCAAACATCCCCCGAACCTCGCCTTCGTGATCTCGGAAGCAGCTCTCCGCGACCGGATCGGCGGCGACGCCGTCTACGCCGAACAGTTGCGCCATCTGCTGATCTGCATGGACCTACCGCACGTCACCCTCCAGGTGCTGACACTCGGCCAGACGTATCACCCGGGCCTGTCCGGCGCATTCACCATGCTGGAAACACCCGAACATGAACACATCGGCTACTTTGAAGGCCAGCGCAGCAGCAAGCTCGTCACCGACCCGGACGAGGTCAGTATCCTGGCCCAGCGATATGCCATGCTGCGGACTCAGGCCCTCAATCCCCAGGAAACACGTGGGCTGTTGGAGCGCATGCTAGGAGAGCTATGAGCACCACACTGAAGTGGTTCAAGTCCAGCTACAGCAGCCCTGACGGCGACAAGTGTGTCGAGGTCGCGGCCTGCGCCGACACCGTCCACGTCCGGGACTCCAAGGTCACAGACGGCCCGATCCTGAACGTAACCCCCGCGGCCTGGGCCGCTCTTACGGAGTGGACCGCTCATTGATCAGTACGGCCAGGCCGTCCAGCAGGCGGTCCAGGCCGAAGCGGAACTGGAAGTCCGGCTCGTCGGAGCCCGCAAACGCGTCGGAGCCCAGCAGCCGCGTCACGGCCGGGTGCGTGTCCGGGCCGGTCATCAGCCGCAGCGTGCGTACGTACTGACCCATCACCTGGTCCGGTGAGACACCGGACTTCACGATGGCGTCCATCATGTCGGCGGCCATCGTCGCCTCGTTGCGCACCAGCCCGCCAATCAGGATGATCGCGGAGATCTTCTCGCCCTCGGTCAGGCCGGTGTCGGCCAGCGCAGCGAGCCCGCGTTCCATCCAGGCGAGCTGGTTCGGGCTGACCGGCGCCCCGGTGATCGGGATGCGCAGGATCCAGGAGTTGGCCATCAGCACGGCCCGCTGCGCGTACGCCCAGTCCGCGAGCAGTTCCCGCCAGCCCCAGCCCTCGGCCTCCGGCGGCAGCGGCGCCGGGGCGCCGACCCCCGCGTCCGACATCAGGATGTAGAGCTCTTCCTTCGCCGTGACGTACCGGTAGAGGGACATGGTCGAGACGCCCAGCTCCTTGGCCACCCGGCCCATGGAGACGGCCTCCATCCCCTCCGCCGCGGCCAGTGCGACCGCCGCGTCGACGATCTTCGGCAGCGTCAGCGTGGGGCGCGGGCCCTTGCCGGGGCGTTCGCGCAGGCCCCAGGCCATTTCCAGGCTCGCCGGAAGCCCGGTCCCGCCGTCCTCGTCCGCCATCGCGCCGCCCTCCCTCCACCACTGCTGATTGACCCACATCCTAGTTCTGTGTATTACTTACACAGAAGCGCGTACCGCATACGCAGAAGGGAGTGTGGTCCCTGATGACCACGAACGACCTCGGTATCCACGCCATCGGCCTCACCAAGTCCTACGGCGCCCTGCGCGTCCTCGACGGCATCGACCTCGCCGTCCCGCGCGGCACCGTCCTCGCCCTGCTCGGCCCCAACGGCGCCGGCAAGACCACCGCCGTCCGGATCCTGGCCACCCTCACCGAGCCCGACTCCGGCACCGCCCGCGTCGCGGGACGCGACATCTCCGCCGAGCGGGGGCTCGTACGCCGGGCCATCAGCCTCACCGGGCAGTTCGCGGCCGTCGACGACCTCCAGACCGGCTCCGAGATGCTCCGCATGATGGGCCGGCTCTGCGGGCTCGCGCCGCGCGCGGCCCGTGCCCGCGCCGACGAACTCCTCGCCCGCTTCGGCCTCACCGAGGCCGCCGCGCGCACGGCGAAGACGTACTCGGGCGGCATGCGCCGCCGCCTCGACCTCGCCGCGAGCCTCGTCTCCCGGCCGGAGGTGATCTTCCTCGACGAGCCCACCACCGGGCTCGACCCGCGCAGCCGCCAGGACCTGTGGGACCTCGTACGGGAACTGCGCGCCGACGGCACGACCGTGCTGCTCACCACCCAGTACCTGGAGGAGGCCGACCGGCTCGCCGACCGCGTCGCCGTCCTGGCCGACGGCAGGATCGCGGCCGAGGGCACCCCCGCGGAGCTGAAGTCGCGCGTCGCGGAGCACCGGCTGGACCTCACCCTCACCGACCGGGCCGCCTACGAGGCGCTGGCCCCCCGCGCCGTCCACCTCGACCCGGACGCGCTCACGCTCGGCCTGGGCACCGACGGCAGCGCCGCGCACGTCCGCGCGCTGCTCGACGAAGCCGACCCGGACCGGACCGCCGTCGCACGCTTCACCGTCCGCGGCGCCACCCTCGACGACGTGTTCCTCAGCCTGACGGGAGCCGGCCGATGACCACCTCCACCGCCGCCCTCGCGCTCGCCAGCCGCAGCGTGCGCATCAGCCGCCGCAATCCGGACGCGCTGGTCACCGCGCTGATGCTGCCGGTCGTCCTGATGCTGATCTTCGTCTACTTCTTCGGCGGCGCGATCGACACCGGGACCGCGTACGTCACGTACGTGGTCCCCGGCGCCATGCTGCTCTGCGCGGGCTTCGGCGCGGCGAGCACCGCCGTCAGCGTCACCGAGGACATGAAGAACGGGGTCATCGACCGCTTCCGCGCCCTGGACATCGGCGGCATCGCGATCCTGGCCGCGCACGTCACCGCCTCCGTGCTGCGGAACCTGCTGTCCACCACCCTGGTGCTCGCCGTCGCGCTCGCCATCGGCTTCCGCCCCCAGGCGGGCCCGCTCGCCTTCCTCGCGGCGGCCGGCCTCCTCGTCACGTACATCACGGCGATCTCGTGGCTGGCCGCCGTGCTCGGCCTGCTCGCCAAGTCCCCGGAGGCCGCGGGCGGCTTCACCTTCCTGATGATGTTCCTGCCCTACCCGTCCAGCGCCTTCGTCCCCATCGAGACCATGCCGAGCTGGCTGCACGGCTTCGCCGACCACCAGCCGCTGACCCCGGTGATCGAATCCCTGCGCGCGCTGCTCCTGGACCAGCCCGCGGGAAACGCCCCCTGGGTGGCCCTGACCTGGTGCGCGGGCATCACGGCCGTGGCCGTGACCCTGGCGGCGGTCCTGTTTCACAGGCGGACCCGCTGAGGGGCTCCGGCCGGAGCCCGTCAGCGGGCCGATGGTGCGCCTGCCCGCTCATTGATTGAGCGGGTAGGAATGACGGCCCGTCACCTCATCGATCTCCGTGTGGGCCTTCTCCAACATCTGCTGCGCGAGATCCATGAGCGCGCGAGCGCCCGCGATCTCTTCCCCGACCCTCAGCTGCTCCGGGTCGGAGGGGTGACGCAGGGCATAGCCCCGCGCCCTCAGCTCGGTACCGTCGCCGAGCCTGACCAGAGCCGCCGCACTGGTGCGGTGGCCCTCCTCGCTGAATTCGAGTTCCACATGCCACCCGACGAGCGTGGACATGGTGCATCACCTCCAGGGGCTCACCCTCCCTCCAGGTTGCGCCTGCGGAGGAGGGAGCGCGAGCCGGAGCGATGCCCGGATTCACTGGATCGGGGAATCCGACGGGGGGATCCGGTTGATGTACTCCCGGTCGACGGAATCGACGCCGTCGACCGCCTCCAGAGCCGCCACCCGGTCCTCCGGAACGGTGCCGGAGAGCGTGCCGAGGACCGGCTGCTCGCCCGTGACCGTCAGCCCGGCCCGGCGCAGGGCCCCGACCACTTCCGCGAACCGGGCGGGGTCGACCGCGAGGATGACCCCGACCGGCTCCGACGACCCGCTCACGGGGCCTGGAGCAGACCCGCACCGACGTCCCGGGCGGGCTGCGTCAGCGGGAACGCACCGGACAGCAGCGTGGCGGTGAGTTCGGCCGCGGAAGCCTCGGGGTTCGCCTCGGCGAGCATGGCGAGGACACCCGCCACGTGCGGCGTGGCCATGCTGGTGCCCGACATCGTCGCGTAACCGCCGCCGGGGGCAGCCGAGTGCACGGCCACGCCGGGGGCCGCGATGTTGACCTCGCCGCCTTGGCCGTTGATGCCTCCGCAGGAGTCGAACGCCGTCCTCAGCGCCTTGTCGAGCGAGCCCACGGAGAGGATGGAAGGGCAGTTGGCGGGTCGCTCGACGGGCGAGACGATCCCGGGCCGCAGGCTGCTGTTGCCCGCCGCCGCGACGATCACCGTCCCCAGTTGGAGCGCGCGTTGGGCCAGGATCTCGTACGTCTGCGGGAAGAGCTCACCCACCTGGACCCGAGCGCCGAGCGACAGGGAGATCACCTTCGCGCCGCGGGCGATCGCCCACTCGATGCCCGCGAGGATTCCGCCGTCGGGGCCGCGGCCCCTCCGGTTGAGCACCTTGCCGGCCAGTACGCGCGCCTCGCTCGCCACGCCGTAGCGGGGCCCCTGCCGGGGGCCGGCCGGCCCGGCGACGGTGCCGATGCAGTGCGTGCCGTGGCCCTGGACGTCCTCGGGCGTCTCGCCGCGCACGAAGGAGGCGGTCTCCTCGATGCACCCGACCAGATCCGGGTGATCGGTGTCCACACCGGTGTCGAGGACCGCGACCTTCACTCCGCGTCCGGTCAGACCGGAGATGTTGGCCCTGATCGCCTGCAGGCCCCAGGTCATGCTCTGCTCGTCCAGGGCCGGACCACCCTGGGACACGGCGGCTTCGACCTGGGAGTGGCGGGTGACCACGTCCCCGTCGCTGCGGTAAGCCGGAAAGAACTCGGTCGGTGCCCGGTTCGGGGCGGTGATCGGCGAGGCGTAGACCCAGCGCTCCGGCTCAGCCGCGAGGATCGACCCCTCGGCCTCGGCCGTGGTCACCAGCGCGAAGCGGTTCTCGGGCCGTACTTCCACGACCGCCACGGCGAGGTCTTCGAAGAGCACCGAGACGTCGGGGCGTTCGAGGAGTTCGGAGGCGTTCGCGGCCGCCGCTCCTCGGACCCGTTCCACGGGCGCGATGTCGGCGGAGGAACGCAGTGCGTTCAGCCCGCTCTCCTGGTCACTCTGGTCGAGCAGCACCACGTACCGACCGGTGTACTCCGCGCCGTGGTCGATGCCGGTGCCGTTGGGCCGTTCGGGCGGCTCGCCGAAGGCGCGCCGCTCCATGGGTCCGTTCGCCATTGGGTTTCCCGCTTTCTGTGCGCTTCCCCCCGGTTCGTGGACGCGCGCCGATTCACCGAGTGGCAGGCGCCGGGGATGGTGGGGCGAGGCTCAGCCGTGTACGGCCCGCAGTGCCGTCGCCCGCAAGCCCGTCGGCATCGCCTCTCGCCCCTCGAACACCGTCGCACTGGGTAAGCGGCCCCGCAACACAGCGCAGCCGGCCGAGAAGCCCCGACGCCACCGACCATTACCCGCCGGCCAGGCCCGTCGCCACCGACTGGAACCACGCCCCGTACGAGAACGGCTCTGGCGGGCCCACTTCCATGCCGAGCTCCGCGGCGGCCAGGGCGTAGTCGCCTTCGTCCAGCGGCAGGGCGAGGAGTTCGTGGAGCTCACCGACGAGGCGGGCGACGAGCTGGGGATCGGTGGTCGCGGCATAGTCCGCGACCGCCGCCTCGTGGTCGGGGAACTGATCGACGATGTCCTGCGAGAACCAGCCGCCCAGCAGCTGCGCGGTCTCCGGGAACCGTGCGTGCCACTCCCAGTGGGTCTGCGGGGTGGTCGGCGGCGGCACCTCGCCGTCCTCGACGCTCTGCTTGAGGTGGTCGGCGAGCAGGAGGAGCCAGTCACCGATCGCGGACTGGGGGATCCCCACATCGGGGACGGCGTAGAACTCGCCGAGGTCGATCCGCAGGCGTCCGGGGGGGTTGCGGCTGTACTCGCGCAGCTGACGCTCCGCCTCCGCGATGGCCCAGGGCCGGGTGTGCCAGGTGTGGCGCAGATAGGCGTCCAGGGCTTGGCTGCGCTGGTCGGCTGTGTCGTCGGCGCTCTGGCCGAGGTAGGCGCGCAGTACCTGATCGAGCTCGCCGTAGCGCCGGTCGTGCTCGAGGGGCTTCATGGACACGGTCGGACTGCCTCTACGGGTAGAACGGGACGGTGGTCTGGACGACGAATCCGTACGGGCTGTCGGGCTCCCGCCTCAGTACGACGCGCGCGGCGCGGACGTCGAGCGGTTCCTGTCCGGCGAGCAGCATCGCCTCCAGCAGCACCCGGCCGACGGGCTCCTCACGGGACGGCCAGGCGGCCTCGATGGCGAGGCGGGCCCGCGTCCCCTGGGCGAGCCAGCGGTGGATGACCTGCTCGTTGGCGGTCACCACCTGCTGGGTGGCCCACTGGGCGGTCTCCCGGTCGGGGTAGGTGGCAGATCGGGTCAGCATCGGATCATCCTCACTGCGCGTTGAACGACCAGAAGACGCCGACCTCGTCCGCGGACACCGCGATCAGGCCGAGGTCCATCATGTAGCCGGTGAAGGGGTGGCCGCCTTCGAGGTCCCGCGCCAGGAAGTGGGGCGCGTCGGAGCTGCGGGCGAGGTCGGACGAGGTCCAGAACGTCGCCTCGGCGCCGAATCGGTCCAGCACGGTCCGGGCGTCCGCGAGCACCGCGTCGCGGTCCTCCCGCGACCGGACCGGGGAGCCCTCGAAGAACCACTCCTGCGCGAACGAGGCGAGCAGCTCGACGGCGGCGCCGGCGGTGATCGGCCGGAGCCCGGCGCGCAGGTCCTCGGCGGTCACCGCACGGAACGGGTAGGAGGGGAAGCCGGCCTCCCGCCCCTCCTTGAACGTCTCCGGATCCAGGGCGGACCAGCCCCGTGGGTCGGCGACCGACCGCTCCATGACGGCGCGGACATCCTCGGCCCAGTGCTCGTGCAGCCGGGGACCGCTCCTGGCGAAGGTGAAGACGTCCTCCAGGAGCCGTAGCAGTGCACCTTCCCAGGTGCTGCTGTCGAGGGTGTTCATCAAAGTCCCTACGGGATCGGTCGGGGCGCGGGCATCGACGTGTAGATGATGTACGGCGGATCGAGGCTGGAATCGTACTTGAGGACGGTCTTGACGTAGTTGACGTCGACCGCCTTCGCATTGAGGCCATGGTCCTTGTAGCCCGTCCCGGGGATCGTGCCCGCGGACCCGTCCTGGTTGGGCGTGGGCTGCTTGGAGACGTAGCTGCCGCTGACCTCCCCGTTTGGCGTCTTGCTCACGAAGTCCTTGTTCTGGCCGTCCTGCGGGTTGGAGGCGAGCCAGGCGTCGATCTCGGACTGCGTCAGCCGGAGGTTCTGCTCGGTGAGCCGCTGCGCGTCCCCGATCGTCTTGAAGCTCGACGAACCGCCGATGGTGGGCCTGCTGTTCTCGGGCCACGAGGCGGCCGGGTTGGACTGGTCGCGCAGGCGCTGCGCGAGCTGCTCGTCGGTCTTGCCCACGTGCTTGTCCAGGGTGTGGCCGCCGCCGAGGTACTCGTTGGCCGCGAGGTCGAAAGCCATGTTGCCGTTCGAGCCCGGAACCGTCCACTGCTGCTCGTGCTTGAAGTCGTTGAGCGAACGGGCGCCGAAGCCGTGGGCGCGGGCGACGCCGGCCTCGAACTTCGGGGCGCTCCGGTGCGCTTCGTCCAAGACGTCCTGGAGCGCGTCCATGCGCGTGGTGAGACCGTTGAGAATGCCGGTGTACTTGTCCACGATCCGGTTGAGCTTGGCCTTGTCCAGGTTCAGGACCGTGTTGACGTCGAACTTCAGCAGCAGTCCGGTGGCCCCGCCGACACCGCTGGCCACGCTGGTGACGGCGCCGGCGATGGTCTTGAGGCTGGGCTTCTCCTTGGCCTTCTCGATGTCGTCGAGGATGCTCGCGGCGGCCTTCCTCATGGCCCGCTTGAGCTCTTCGAAGACATCGTGGTTCAGCTCGACGGCGGCTTCCGCGTACTCGCGCAGGCAGTCACTGATCTTGATCGCCACGTCGTTCAGCACGCCCATCACCGGCTGGCTGCCCGTGGCCACCCGCGCCCCGTGCCCGCCGCTGCTGTGCCCCCACTGGTAGCCGAGCCGGGACTGGCCCCAGTCCGTGCCGCCCCACAGCGCACTGCAGAACGTCTGCATGGCGGCTTCCCAGTCGGCCTTCTGGTGATTGGTGATCGTGCCGATGATCCTGCTGAGGTCGGCCGCCGAGCCCGTGACGACGGTCGAGACGTTCATCCAGCTGTGGCAGTGCGAGTTGAGGTAGTGCTGCTCCGGAAAGGGGTGTACGTCCGCCACCTTGCCGACGCGGAACACGTTCTTCGCCACGGGCTGCAGGATGTCCCGGACGATCTCCGGTATGCCCTCCATCGCGCCGCGTATCAGGTCGTCGCCACCGTCGTCGTCACCCCACTTGATGTCGGGGAAGCTGTCGAACTTGGGCTCCTTGTCGATGACCGTGGGCAACGGGCGCTGCTCCGGGGCCTGTCCGGGCTTGGGGTGGGCCGCCGCATCGGCCTTGGTGAAGGCGTTGGCGGTCTCCGTGAAGCCGACGGCGACGCCGCCGACGCTAACCACGCTCTTGGCCCACACCTCCAGCCAGCGGTTGCCGATCTTCTTGTAGGCCTGCGCGAACTTCGCGGCCTCATCGCCCGCGCCTCCGGCATCCGGGTGCTCCTTCAGCTCCCGCAGGAGCCTGTTCGCACCGCGCATCATGCCGTCCTGCTCCTTGGCGACCTGCCCGGAGACGGTCCACAGGCTCGACGGCTTGACGTCGATGTTGCCGGCTCCCGCGGGCGGCTGCGCCGGGGTGGGGCCCGGAGTGGGTCCGGCCATCAGGCGCCGCCTCCCCAGCCCTGGAGCACGGACTTGTTCGCCGCGGCGTAGTTGAGGTGACCCTTGACCACGATCTCGTGCAGCCAGGCCTGCGCGGCCTTGAGGTCCTGGGCCGAGCGGTCCCACTTGTCCAGCTCGTCGATGAAGGCCTGCCGGGCCTCGCCGTCCCAACTCAGAACGGCCTTCTTGGCCCGCCCGTACAGCAGGTCCAGCTTCTCGTTGAGGTCCTTGAGGATCTCCTCCAGGTCCCCCGACAGGCGCTGCAGGGTGGCGAAATCAACGGTTATCCGGTCGTCCTCCGACATGGTGGTGCTGATTCCCCCTGCTCTCAGATGTCCTGCAGTCGACTGTGCGGAGCCGCTGGAGCCTGGTCGGGCACGGTCAACTCCTCGGCGGCCGCGGACACGTCCTCCCGGCTCTGCACGCGCTTGAACGCGGCCAGGACCTCCAGCTCCTGGGCCGTGAATCCGTCACGCGAAGCCCTGGTGGCCTCTTCGAGGAGGGAGAGCACCTGCCGGATCCGCACGGCGTCCTCGGCGGCTCCCCGGTGCAGGGCGCGGTACGCCGTGGCCGTGGGCCCTTGCCAGCCTGCCGCGATGCTGTCGACCACCCGGTCCATCTCGCGGATCTGCCGCTCCAGATGACCCTGCATCTCATCGAGGTCGTCCGCGAGCTTGGTGAGGCCGTCCTTCGAGACCCTGAGATCGCCGTCCTGCATGTCCACCCCCTCTTGGCACTGTCGTGCCAAGTACGCACGTACGCCTACGATATTCGCAGGTCATCGAGCCGGACACCTGAGTACGCGCACTCATGTCCGGGCTCTCATAGCGGAGTTCACTGGGCGCATGACCACCGACCACCTGCCCCCGGACACCACACGGCACCCGCGCGCGTTCGTCGCGCCGCTCGTCTCCACCCTGCTCACGCTGCCGATGGCGGCCGTCGCGTTCTTCTTCGCCGGGCTGTCCCCGATGGCCTGCGACTCCTGCGACGACGCCGCGAGCGACCGGTTCGACGCCTCCTACGAGGTCGCCTTCCCCATCTTCGGGAGCGGCCTGCTGGCGGTCCTGGTCCTGCTGGTCGCCGCCTGGGGCCTGCCCTGGCAGCGGCGGTACGCCGCCGCCAGGGTGTGGCTGGCCGTCATCGCCCCGGCGGCGGTCGTCCTCGACGTCCTCGTCTTCCACGGCCTCGTCGACTGGCCGTAGAGCAGATCAGGCGTTGCGCAGCCAGCCCGCGACCTCCGTCGCCCAGTACGTGAGGATCGTGTCGGCGCCCGCGCGCTTGATGCCCAGCAGGGTCTCCAGAATCGCCCGGTCCCGCTCGATCCAGCCCTTCTCCGCCGCCGCCTCGATCATCGCGAACTCGCCGCTGATCTGGTACGCCGCCACCGGCACGTCCACCGCCTGCGCGACCCGGTAGAGGATGTCGAGGTAGGGGCCGGCCGGCTTGACCATCACCATGTCCGCGCCCTCCTCCAGGTCGAGGGCCAGCTCCCGCAGCGACTCCCGCGCGTTCGCCGGGTCCTGCTGGTACGTCTTGCGGTCGCCCTGCAGGCTCGACGCGACGGCCTCGCGGAAGGGACCGTAGAACGCCGACGAGTACTTCGCCGTGTAGGCGAGGATCGAGACGTCCTCGTGGCCCGTCTCGTCCAGCGCGTCACGGATGACGCCGACCTGCCCGTCCATCATCCCGCTGGGCCCGACCACGTGGACGCCCGCGTCGGCCTGGACCTGCGCCATCTCCGCGTACCGCTCCAGGGTCGCGTCGTTGTCGACCCGCCCGTGCTCGTCCAGCACCCCGCAGTGCCCGTGGTCGGTGTACTCGTCGAGACACAGATCGGACATGATCACCAGATCATCCCCGACCTCGGCCTTCACATCGCGGATCGCGACCTGCAGGATCCCGTCCGGCTCGGTGCCCGCCGTGCCCAGCGCGTCTTTGTTCTCATCGGCCGGAACACCGAAGAGCATGATCCCGGAGACCCCCGCCTCGACCGCCTCCACTGCGGCCTTGCGCAGCGTGTCCCGCGTGTGCTGGACGACGCCGGGCATCGCGGAGATCGCCAGGGGCTCGCTGATGCCCTCGCGCACAAAGGCCGGGAGGATCAGGTCCGAGGGGTGCAGCCGGTTCTCCGCGACCATCCGCCGCATCGCCGGGGTGGTGCGCAGCCGCCTGGGCCGCGAGCCGGGGAAGGATCCGTACGCGCTCATCTTCTAGTCGCCTCTTCGAGCATCGACAGCAGTCCGGACAAGCGTAGGCGGTCCGGAGTCCCGCCAGGCGGAAAGCCCTGGTGATGGTGTATCGCGGCCGGTAGCCTCCGCCTGATCATCCGTACCGTTCCCGGGGACAGACCATGCCGATACGCGCTGCACGACGGGCTTCCTGCCTGTCGGCCCTGGTAGCCGTCGCCGCACTGGCCCTCGTCGGCTGCGGGGCGGAACCTGGGAACTCGGCGTCCGAGCCGGCGCCCGCCGCGCCCGCCTCCGCGTCCCCCGCCGCCTCAGCTCCTGCGAGCCGCCCGCTGACCGCCGCGGAGTTGGTGGCGGCCGCCCTGCCGGGAGAAGCGAGCCCGGACGCGTACGGGCACCCGGTCTCCGTCCGCAAGACCAGGGCCGTCGACCTGAAGTCCAAGGTGTCCGACCCCGCCTGCGCGCAGCTGCTGGCGGCCGCCCATGCCTGGCGCCCCTCGCGCCCCGATCCGGCCGTGGCAGAGCAGACCTTCAACTGGAAGAACGACATGGGCGGCGGCGACTCCACCCTCGCCTCGTACGGGAACTCCGGCGCACTGGCGGTGTTCGCGGAGGTCCGCGAGGGGCTGAGCAAGTGCCGGTACTACGAGAGCCCGGCCCCGACCATGACTTACAAGGGCACGGTCACCGTCGCTTCCGCCCCGCGGCTCGGGGACGAAGCGGTGCAGTTCGATATCACCGCCCCGACCGAGCTGGGCCCGCACGTGACCCAGTACACGGTGGTCCGCACGGGGAGCGTCGTCGCGACCTTCACGAAACGGTCGGTCGGAGGCCTCGACCCCCACGACTTCCCGCCCGCCTTGATCGCCCAGCAGATCTCGCTCCTCCAGCAGGCGCAGAGCTGAGGCCCTGCCCCAGATCTAGTCTCCGCCTAGCCGTCGGCCGGCTCGTTCCTCTGCCACCAGTGTTCCAGCGCGAACCCGCGGTGGTCGTGCTGGTGGATCGGGCCGAGTTCCTCCACCCGCGCGTACGCCTCCGGCGTGCCCGGGTGGTCCCGTAGGGCCAGGCCGTAGGCGCCGACCAGGCGGGTCAGCCGGTCGTCCTCGTCCAGCAGGGCCAGCAGCAGTGCCGTGGCGTCCGCCGTTCGGTCGTCGGACTGGGCCAGTGCTTCCGCGGCCCCGCCCCGAACCGCGCTCCGCGGGTCCCGGACCAGGTCGCGGATGACGCCCCGGAGCTCGTCCGCATCCGCGTCCCCCTCGCGGAGCAGGATCCCGGCCGCGTCGAAGCGCACCTCTTCGTCCGGGTCGCGGGCCAGCGCGTGCAGGGCCTCGGCGCCCTGCGGGGTCAGCGGCCTGTCGTGCCAGTAGAGGCAGCCGGTCACCTCACGGCGTACCCGCGGATCGGGGTGGTCGGCGTACCGGAGGCCGATGGCCTCCAGTCGCGGGTGTTCCACGGTGTGTTCGGTGAGGGCCGCGAGCAGCTCGGCGAGCACCACGGGGTCCGTCTCCGCGTCCGCCCAGGCGGCGAGGAACTCGCGGTCATCCGCGTGGTGCGGGTACCCGTCGGGGGACACGGAGAAGTGTCTCGTGCGCAGCCAGTCGGCGGCGAAGCGCCGGTGGCCGGGGGACGGGTGGTGCCGCAGGGCCGTCACCGTCTCCCGGGAGCCCTCGGCGAGGCGTTCCCCGAGCGCGAAGCGGGACGCGGCCCAGTCCACGTGGGACGGGTCGGGGTGCCGGAGGGCGCGGGCCACCAGTTCCGCAAGCGGCGCCGGAACGCCGAACGCCGACTCGAGGGTGGTCAGGACGGCGCCGTGCCCGGCACGGACCGTTCGCCCGCCGAGCGTGACCTGCTCGACCTCGCACCACTCGTCCTCGACCGTGCAGGTCCGCGCCGGGCCCGTGGCCCCGGTCCGGCGGCGCAGTTCCGCCTCCACGCCCGTCCCGTACCAGTGCCGGGCCATGGCGAGCAGCCGCTCGCGCTCCGCCTGCGGCAGGCGCAGCGCCGGGTCCTGAAGGTCCCTGGACCACAGCAGCGCCGAAACCGTCGCCGGGGAGCCGCCCTCGACGGCCCGCAGCATCGGGGTCGTCCCGTCCGGGAGCACCCGGTCCGGGTCGGCGCCGCCCTCCACCAGGGCCCTGGACGCCGCGAAGTCGTAGGCCGCCACCGCCGCGCACAGCGCCCGTACCGCTTCGTCCAGGTCCATGGCCCGAACATGCCACAGGGCCCGGGTGCACACCGCACCCGGGCCCTGCTCAGTACCGGTCCACCGCTAGGTGGTACGCCGCCGCCGCGCCCCCGGCCGACGCTCACTCGGCCGGAACACCGTCTCGCCGGCTTCCTTGGCCGCCTCGCGGCGCGCCGCACCGTACTCCGCCAGCGCCTCCGCCAGCTTCGACACCGACGGCTCCGGCGACAGCACGTCCACCCGCAGCCCGTGCTCCTCCGCCGTCTTGGCCGTCGCCGGCCCGATACAGGCGATGACGGTCACGTTGTGCGGCTTCCCGGCGATGCCCACCAAATTCCGCACGGTCGACGACGACGTGAAGAGAACGGCGTCGAAGCCGCCGCCCTTGATGGCCTCGCGCGTGTCCGCCGGCGGCGGCGACGCGCGCACCGTCCGGTAGGCGGTGACGTCGTCGACCTCCCACCCGAGCTCGATCAGCCCGGCGACCAGCGTCTCGGTCGCGATGTCCGCCCGCGGCAGGAACACGCGGTCGATCGGGTCGAAGACCGGGTCGTACGGCGGCCAGTCCTCCAGCAGTCCGGCCGCCGACTGCTCACCGCTCGGTACCAGGTCCGGCTTCACGCCGAACTCCACCAGCGCGGCCGCGGTCTGCTCACCCACCGCGGCGACCTTGATGCCCGCGAAGGCCCGCGCGTCGAGCCCGTACTCCTCGAACTTCTCGCGGACGGCCTTCACGGCGTTGACCGAGGTGAAGGCGATCCACTCGTAGCGGCCCGTCACCAGGCCCTTCACCGCCCGCTCCATCTGCTGCGGGGTGCGCGGCGGCTCCACGGCGATGGTCGGCACCTCGTGCGGCACCGCGCCGTACGAACGCAGCTGGTCGGAGAGCGAGGCGGCCTGCTCCTTCGTGCGCGGTACGAGGACCCGCCAGCCGAACAGCGGCTTCGACTCGAACCAGGCCAGGTCCTCACGCCGCGCGGCGGCGCTGTGCTCACCGACCACGGCTATGACGGCCCGGGCCCCCTCGGGCGAGGGGAGCACCTTGCCCTGCTTGAACACCTGGGCGATGGTGCCCAGCGTCGCGCACCAGGTCCGCTGCCGCGTGGTGGTACCGGCAACCGTCACGGTCAGCGGGGTGTCAGGCTTGCGCCCGGCGCTCACCAGCTCGGCGGCGGCGGCCGAGACCGTCTCCAGCGTCGCGGAGACCACGAGGGTCCCGTCGCTCGCCCCGGCCTCGCTCCAGCAGCGCGCCGAGGCGGTCTTCGCGTCGACGAACCGCACGTCCGTGCCCTGCTTGTCGCGCAGCGGGACACCGGCGTACGCGGGCACGCCCACCGCGGTCGCGACACCGGGCACCACCTCGAAGGGGATGCCGGCGGTGGCGCAGACGAGCATCTCCTCGGCCGCGTTGCCGTCGAGCCCGGGGTCGCCCGTGACGGCACGCACGACCCGCCTGCCGGACCGTGCGGCCTCCATGACAAGATTGGCGGCGTCTCGGATCACCGGGACGCCAGCGGCTGCTGACACTTCGTCAGCAATCGTCAGCTGCGGCGTGTCGACACCCGCGCGCGCGTGCGTCCGTACGACCTCGAGCACCTCGGGCTCCGCGATCAGTACGTCCGCGGCGGCGAGCGCCTCGACGGCGCGCAGCGTCAGCAGACCCGGGTCGCCGGGGCCGGCACCGAGGAAGGTGACGCGTCCGTGGGCGGCGACGGCCGGAAAAGCGGAGGTGGTCGGACTTGAGGGGTTCAAAGCGATCGCTCCCCCATCAGACCGGCCGCGCCCTTGGCCAGCATCTCGTCCGCGAGTTCGCGGCCGAGCGCCATGGCCTCGTCGTACGACTGGGGCACGGGACCGGTGGTGGACAGCTGCACCAGCGTCGAGCCGTCGAGGGTTCCGACGACGCCGCGCAGGCGCATTTCATTGACAACTTGTCCGTCGGCCAACAGGTCGGCGAACGCGCCCACGGGTGCGCTGCAGCCGGCCTCCAGGGCGGCGAGCAGGGAGCGCTCGGCGGTCACGGCGGCCCGGGTGTACGGGTCGTCGAGCTCGCCGAGCACGGCGATGAGGTCCGTGTCGGACGCGAGGCACTCCACGGCCAGGGCGCCCTGGCCGGGAGCCGGCAGGACGCAGTCGACGGACAGCAGGTCGGTCGCTTCGTCACCGCGCCCGATCCGGTTCAGCCCGGCGGCCGCCAGCACGACGGCGTCGAGCTCGCCGCCCTGGACGAAGCCGATGCGGGTGTCGACGTTGCCGCGGATCGGCACCGTCTCGATCCGCTTGCCGAGGGACAGCGCCAGGTGGTTGAGCTGGGCCGTGCGCCGCGGGGACCCGGTACCGATGCGGGCACCGTCGGGCAGCTGCTCGAAGGTCAGCCCGTCCCGGGCGACGAGCGCGTCCCGCGCGTCCTCGCGCGGCGGCATGGCCGCGATCACGAGGTCGTCGGGCTGCGCGGTCGGCAGGTCCTTCAGCGAGTGCACGGCGAAGTCGACCTCGCCGCGCAGCAGCGCGTCGCGCAGGGCGGTGACGAACACGCCCGTCCCGCCGATCTGCGCGAGGCTCTCGCGCGAGACGTCGCCGTAGGTCGTGATCTCCACGAGCTCGACGGGCCGGCCGGTGAGCGCCCGTACCGCGTCGGCGACGTGCCCCGACTGGGACATGGCCAGCTTGCTCCGCCGCGTACCGAGCCGCAGCGGCTGGTCGGGACGTGTGTTCATGATGCCCGTCCTGGGTCGTCGTCGTTCATCGGATCGGCCGCGTCCGCCCGGCTGACGGATGCAACCGTCTGAGGGTCGAGGTCGAAGAGTTCGCGCAGTGCGTCCGCGTACCCGGCGCCGCCGGGCTCGCTCGCGAGCTGCTTGACGCGCACGGTCGGCGCGTGGAGGAGCTTGTCGACGACGCGGCGCACGGTCTGGGTGACCTCGGCCCGCTGCCGTTCGTCGAGATCGGGTACCCGCCCGTCGAGCCGCGCCACTTCCATGGCCACGACCTCGGCCGCCATGGCCCGCAGGGCGACGACGGTGGGCGTGATGTGTGCGGCCCGCTGCGCCGCCCCGAAGGCGGCCACTTCCTCCGCGACTATGCCGCGTACGGCGTCGACGTCGGCCGCCATCGGGGCGTCGGCGGACGCCTCCGCGAGCGACTCGATGTCCACGAGCCGTACGCCCGGAATCCGGTGCACGGCCGCGTCGACGTCCCTGGGCATGGCCAGGTCGAGCAGCGCGAGCCGGACGGCCGTCGCGTCGGTGTGCGTACGGGCGCTCCTGCGGGGCTGCCGCTGCGCGGCGGCCTCGCCCTGGTCGGCCCAGGTCCCGTGCAGTTCGAGTGAGCTGGCGTCGACCCCGGCGAGCGCGGACCGCCCCTCGGCGGGGCACCCCTCGGGCTCCACGACAGCACTGATGGTCCGCACGGCCCCGGCATCGGCCAGCCGCCCCCCGTCCCGAGCAGCGGCAGCCAGCCGAGCCACAACAGCAGCATCCAGCTCGACCGCCGCGCCACCCGGCTCCGCCGCACCATCCAGCCCCGCCGGCGTCACATCCAGCCCCGCCGGCGTTTGAGGCGCGGGGTCTGGGGCGGAGCCCCAGGACACGGCGCCGCGCACGTCATCGGCGGTCAGCACCAACCCCGTCGCACCGGTGCAGGACACCACCACATCGACTCGTGTCAGCTCATCCGCGACCTCCGCCATGGGGATCGCCACCGCCGCGACCCCGGTGCCCGAGGCAACCAGAATCTCGGCCAACCGCTCCGCCCGCTCGGCGGTCCGGTTCGCCACCACGATCTCGGCGACGCCCACCCGCGCCAGCGTCGCCGCCGCCAGCGACGACATCGACCCGGCCCCGATCACCAGCGCCCGCTTGCCCGCGGCCCACTCGCCCACCGGCACCCGCACCGCGAGCTGCTCCAGGCCGAACGTCACCAGCGACTGACCCGCCCGGTCGATCCCGGTCTCCGAGTGCGCCCGCTTGCCGACCCGCAGCGCCTGCTGGAAGAGGTCGTTGATCAGCCGCCCGGCGGTGTGCAGCTCCTGCCCCAGCGCCAGCGCGTCCTTGATCTGGCCGAGGATCTGCCCCTCGCCCACGACCATCGAGTCCAGCCCGCACGCCACCGAGAACAGGTGGTGCACCGCCCGGTCCTCGTAGTGCACGTAGAGATACGGAGTGAGCTCCTCCAGCGCGACACCACTGTGCTGCGCCAACAAGGTGGACAGCTCGGCGACACCCGCGTGGAACTTGTCCACGTCCGCGTACAGCTCGATCCGGTTGCACGTGGCGAGCACCGCCGCCTCCGTCGCCGGTTCGGCGGCGAGGGTGTCGTGCAGCAGCTTCACCTTGGCGTCGGCGCCCAGCGAAGCACGCTCCAGCACGCTCACGGGCGCGCTGCGGTGGCTCAGCCCTACGACGAGCAGACTCATGCCGGCATCACCGCCGGCACGTCCCCCTCGGGCCCGGGCTTGCGCGCGACGGCGGCGGCGCGCCCGGCCGGCGGCACCACGGCCGCGGCGGGGGCGGCGCCGCCCACGGAGGAGCCACCGGCGGCAGCGGCCGCGGCCGCTTCCTCGCCGGCCTTGCGCTGCTCGTGGAACGCCAGGATCTGGAGTTCGATGGAGAGGTCGACCTTGCGCACGTCCACGCCCTCGGGCACGGACAGCACGGTCGGCGCGAAGTTCAGGATGGAGGTGACACCGGCCGCGATCAGCCGCTCGCTGACCTGCTGGGCCGCACCGGCCGGCGTCGCGATGACGCCGATCGAGACACCGTTCTCCTCGATGATCTTCTCCAGATCATCGGTGTGCTGGACCGGGATCCCGGCCACCGGCTTGCCGGCCATCGCCGGGTCGGCGTCGATCAGCGCGGCCACGCGGAAGCCGCGGGACGCGAAACCGCCGTAATTGGCGAGCGCGGCGCCGAGGTTACCGATGCCGACGATGACGACCGGCCAGTCCTGGGTGAGGCCGAGCTCGCGGGAGATCTGGTAGACGAGGTACTCGACGTCGTATCCGACGCCGCGGGTGCCGTAGGAACCCAGGTACGAGAAGTCCTTGCGCAGCTTCGCGGAGTTCACTCCGGCGGCGGCCGCGAGCTCCTCGGAGGACACCGTGGGCACCGATCGCTCGGAGAGCGCGGTGAGGGCACGCAAGTACAGCGGAAGCCGGGCGACAGTGGCCTCGGGAATACCTCGGCTGCGGGTCGCCGGTCGGTGAGTTCGGCCAGTTGCCACGATGCTCCTGCGGGATGAGCGGGGCTGCAGGCGGCCACTTGTCCCAGGACCGCCCCGTCGACAGCAGGCTATGCCTTTGTGAACGCGTGCACAAAGATTGTGTCCGCTTTGTCCGACCAAAGTGACCGGGGTCACGCGACCTCGCCGCACAATGCGGGAACCGGCGGCACGCCGAACCCGTTCAAATCCCAAAGGGGGCAAAGCCGTGCACTCTCCTCACAGATACGCCCCCAGACCCCACAAATCGCCCATGATGGTAACCGGGAAGAGGGTCAGTCCTCCAACGCCCGCCGGAGCCGGTCAGGGTTCACCCTCCAGAATGTGTGCTGCTCGCCGTCCACCAGCACCACCGGAATCTGCTCCCAGTACAACTGGTAGAGCTCCTCGTCCTTCGAGATGTCCTTCTTCTCCCACTGTGCACCGGTCTCCGCGCACACCTTCTCGACGACCGCCTGTGCGTCATCACACAGGTGGCACCCCGGCTTCCCGATGAGCGTCACCACCCGGTCTCCGGGACGCTTCTTCTCCTTGCGGCGCAACAAAGGGCTCATGCCCCCATTCTCGCGAAGTGTTAACGCCTCCGTTTCCCATCGGTTCGAGAACTCCCGAACACAGTGGCTATGCTCGCCGCATGGCCGCTCTGGGATGGCTCACCCCCCGCAGACGCTCCGCAAGCGCGCGGAGCGTGCTGGCAGGCGAGGCCTCGGCCGAGGCCGCCCGGAAGACCGCGCTGGCCGAAGCCCCGCGCCCCACGGAACCCGACCTCGACACCGACCTCGACGCCCTCGTCGAAGAAGGGGAAGAGCCGGAGTTCCCCGTCGCCGGCGACGACCTCGCCGCCGCCTTCTTCGACCTCGACAACACCGTCATGCAGGGCGCCGCGATCTTCCACTTCGGCCGCGGCCTCTACAAGCGCGAGTTCTTCCGCCGCCGCGAGCTCGCCCGCTTCGCCTGGCAGCAGGCCTGGTTCCGGCTCGCCGGCGTCGAGGACCCCGAGCACATGCAGGACGCCCGCGACAGCGCCCTGTCCATCGTCAAGGGCCACAAGGTCTCCGAGCTGATGGCCATCGGCGAGGAGATCTACGACGAGTACATGGCCGAGCGGATCTGGCCGGGTACCCGCGCCCTCGCCCAGGCCCACCTCGACGCCGGCCAGAAGGTGTGGCTGGTCACCGCCGCCCCCGTGGAGACGGCCACGATCATCGCCCGCAGGCTTGGCCTGACCGGAGCCCTGGGCACCGTCGCCGAATCCGTCGACGGCATCTACACCGGCCGCCTGGTCGGCGAGCCGCTGCACGGCCCCGCCAAGGCGGAGGCGGTCCGCGCCCTGGCCGCCGCCGAGGGGCTGGACCTCGAACGCTGTGCCGCGTACAGCGATTCGCACAACGACATCCCGATGCTGTCGCTGGTCGGACATCCGTACGCGATCAATCCCGACACGAAACTGCGCAAGCATGCCCGGACCCATGACTGGCGCCTGCGCGACTATCGGACCGGCCGCAAGGCCGTGAAGGTCGGCGTCCCGGCCGCCGCCGGCGTCGGCGCGATCGCGGGCGGCGCGGCCGCGGCCATCGCCCTGCACCGCCGCCGCAAGTAACGACACAGGCCCCGCAACCAGCGCCGCAACCGGCCGCCGCCAGCGCCGGAGCCTCCGGCCTGCCCCCGGCCCTGCCCTCGGGCCGGCCGCGCACGGGTTTCCGGCCCGCCCGGCGGGGCATTCCCCCAGCCCTACCCCCGCATCCGGCGGAGCACTCGCGCATGCCCGACTCGGTCGCGAGCCCCCTTGGAAGCGTCCATTCCGCGTACCCAAGTGATCAAGAATCGATCACCAACTGCGACTGAATATGCCCTCGACACGCAACAGAAGTGTCGGAAGCGGTGATTTGAGCAACTGGGTGTAGCGCTGCCTGTACGAAGCGTTATTCTCCTCAAACGCATGCCACCGCCCATCTGTCGCCACGACGGGTGAACGGTCCCGCACTGCACGTGATGGAAGCTCTGCCTCTGGGAGTCCCGTGTACCCACCTGTCGGGGTTGACGCCTCGGGCCTGGCTCAGCTGCGCGCAACGGTCCTCGACCACCTGCGCGGCTTCGTCCCCACCGCGTACGCCGTCCCCGCCTTCGCCGCCGCAGTCCCTGCCGGCCTCGGCCCGGCCGGTCCTTGCTATGCCCTGACCGACGGCGGAGCGACGGTGGGCAGACGAGGCCGCGCGGCCGGGGGCTCGAACGGCGCCGCCGGCACGAGCACCCAGGCCACCACCCACCGCCGCCCCACGGCGGACAGCGACCAGGCCCGCATGATGGACCTGGTCGAACGCGCCCAGGCGGGCGAGGCCGAGGCCTTCGGCCGCCTCTACGACCAGTACAGCGACACGGTCTACCGCTACATCTACTACCGCGTCGGCGGCAAGGCGACGGCGGAGGATCTCACCAGCGAGACCTTCCTGCGCGCCCTGCGCCGCATCTCCACCTTCACCTGGCAGGGCCGCGACTTCGGCGCCTGGCTGGTGACCATCGCCCGCAACCTGGTCGCGGACCACTTCAAGTCCAGCCGCTTCCGGCTGGAGGTCACCACCGGCGAGATGCTCGACGCCAACGAGGTCGAGCGCAGCCCCGAGGACTCCGTCCTGGAGTCCCTCTCCAACGCGGCCCTGCTGGAGGCCGTACGGAAACTCAACCCTCAGCAGCAGGAGTGCGTGACCCTGCGCTTCCTGCAAGGCCTCTCGGTCGCCGAGACCGCCCGCGTGATGGGCAAGAACGAGGGCGCGATCAAGACGCTCCAGTACCGCGCGGTCCGGACCCTGGCCCGGCTCCTCCCGGACGACGCCCGCTGACCCCGTTCACAAAACAACACAACCCCACATACATCCGGTGACCCCTCGATGACGCTGTGGTCCGATCATCCTTCGTCCGTAACCCAAGTGCCGCGACGCTCGTTGTGCGGAATGCAGGCTCCCTGTGGACAAGCCCTGCCCGAAGCCGCTCACTCGAAAGGGTGGATGTGCTCAAGGAAGGCAACCTTCCGGACACCTTGGGGAGTCGATCGTCATGACGAGAGGAGGTGCCGCCAGTGATCGCGAACGTGACCCCGCACCGGCGGGCGAACGCCTTCGCCCAGGCCCTGGAGGATCGGACCCCGTCCGACCTTTCAGAACCGGACTCGGCGGCCGAGCAGTCCGAGGCACCTGCCGAACCTGCCGACCACGACCGGCTGTTGGACCTGGCGAGCGTGCTCGGCGAAAGAATGCCGCGCCCAGTGCTGGACCCCGAGGTCAAAGTGGTGCAGCGAGCCCAGCTCGTTGCGGCCATGGAGGCCATGGTCCTGGAGGAGAGGGCCGGGGGCGGTGCCGCCTCGGACCCTCAGGTGCCCGAGCAGCGGACCGGCCGCGGCGCCCACCGGGCGAACTCGCTCCGGAAATTGCGGCCCCGCTCCCGCTGGTCCAAGGGCATCGCAGCGGGCGGCCTCACCGTGGGTGTGGCCGCGGGGGCCTTCAGCGGCGTGGCCGCTGCCAGTTCCGACGCCCTGCCCGGTGACCACCTCTACCCCGTGAAACGGGGCATGGAGGACCTGAAGCTGGGGATGGCCGAGGACGATTCGGACCGGGGGGAGCTCTATCTCGACCAGGCCTCGAACCGCCTGTCGGAAGCCCGCAGGCTGATGGAACGGGGCCGTACGGGCGTACTGGACCACGAGTCCCTGGGCGAGATCCGCCGAGCCCTGGCGGGCGTGAAGCACGACGCGGAGGAGGGCCACCGGCTCCTCCAGGCCGCGTACGAACGGGACGGCTCGCTCGGCCCGATCCAGAAGCTGTCGTCGTTCTCCCGCTCCCACCGCGACGCGTGGGGCAGGCTCCGCGAGAAGCTCCCGGCGCAGCTCACGGACGTGGGCGGTCAGGTGGAATCGGTCTTCCAGGCCATAGACGATGACGTGGCGCCGCTCCAGAGCCTGCTCCCGAAGCCACCGGAGCAGACGCGCGACACCAGCTCGTCCGGCTCCTCCTCGAAGCCGGGCGTTCGCAGCGGCACGCAGCAGTCCGCACCCGCCCCGGGCTCGCCCTCCGGCAGCCCCGCACCGTCCCCCTCGGGCAGCACCCGGCCACCGGCCGACGGCGGCCTCCTGGGCGGTACGGGCGACCTGCTCAACCCGCCCACGGGACAGTCGGCCCCGTCCGCCCCGGGCACGCCGCAGGACCCCAAGCCGGACATCACCCTCCCACCCCTCCTCCCGGGCCTCCTCCCGGGCCTGGGCCTCAACGCGGAGGACGTGGAGTAGCAAGATGGGGGGCCGCTGACGCGGCTCCCCATCCCATCGGCCTTGCCGGCGTTTGAGGCGCGGGGGTCCGGGGGCAGAGCCCCCGGCACTCAACGGTCAGAAAAAGACCGACCGCCGCTGCACCAGCAACTTGTACAGCGTGTGCTGAATCTGCTCCCGCACCTGATCCGTGAGGTTGAACATCAGCATCGGATCCTCCGCCGCCTCCGCCGCATACCCGTCCGTCGGAATCGGCTCCCCGAACTGGATCGTCCACTTCGTCGGCAGCGGCAGCACACCCAGCGGCCCCAGCCACGGGAACGTCGGCGTGATCGGGAAGTACGGGATCCCCAGCAGCCGCGCCAGCGTCTTCGCGTTGCCGACCATGGGGTAGATCTCCTCCGCCCCCACGATCGAGCACGGCACGATCGGCGTCCCCGCCCGCAGCGCCGTCGACACGAACCCACCCCGCCCGAACCGCTGCAGCCTGTACCGGTCCCCGAACGGCTTCCCTATCCCCTTGAAGCCCTCCGGCATCACACCGACCAACTCCCCGGCCTCCAGCAGCCGCTGCGCGTCCTCCGCGCACGCCAGGGTGTGACCGGCCTTGCGGGCCAGCTCGTTCACCACCGGCAGCATGAACACCAGATCCGCCGCCAGCAGCCGCAGGTGCCGCTCCGCCGGATGGTGGTCGTGTACGGCGACCTGGAGCATCAGCCCGTCCAGCGGCAGCGTCCCGGAGTGGTTCGCCACGATCAGCGCACCACCCTGCGCCGGGATGTTCTCGATGCCCTTGACCTCGACCCGGAAGTACTTGTCGTACAGCGGCCGCATCAGGGACATCAGGACATGGTCCGTCAGTTCCTTGTCGTAGCCGAAGTCATCGACCTCGTACTCCCCGGTGACGCGTCTGCGCAGGAACGCCAGCCCGCCGGCGATCCGCCGGTCCCAGCTGTCGCCGCGCTCCGCCGCAGGGGGTTCGGGAGCGACCGGTTGCTCCAGCGCCGGCTCGGGAGCGGGCACCGCCCGCACCCGGCGCGGCGCCCGCCGCCGGGGCCGGTCCTCGTCGAACGGAATCACCTTGGCGTCCGCCACTATCTCTTCGCTCCTTCAGCCGCCTCGACCTCGCCCTTGGGCCCGTCTGCGTCCAGCATGGCCGCCACCCGGTCCACGACCCGCCCGACCCGCTCGGGTGGCAGCAGCCCGCTCCCCCGGCTCCGCGCGAAGTCCGCGAAGGTCTCGGCGGTCGTGTAGAGCGGTTCAAAGCCGAGCACCTCCCGCATCTGCGAGGTCTCCACGACCCGGCCGTGCGTCAGCAGCCTCATCTGCTCCGGCGAGAAGTCGGTGACCCCGACCGCCCGCAGCGCGGAGCCCACCCAGGTCAGGGCGGGCAGCAGCAGCGGAACAGTGGGCCGCCCCAGCCGCCGCGAGCACTGCGACAGCAACAGCACGCCGTCACCCGCGATGTTGAAGGTCCCGCTGTTCAGCGTCCCGCGCTTCGGCTCCTGCGCCGCGAGCCGCAGCACCTCGAGCACGTCGTCCTCGTGCACGAACTGAAGCCGCGGGTCGTAGCCCAGCACGGTCGGCATCACCGGCATCGAGAAGTACTCGGCGAGCGCCGAGTCCGCGAAGGGCCCCAGGATGTTCGCGAAGCGCAGCACGCACACCGCGACGTCCGGCCGCCGGCGCGCGAAGCCCCGTACGTACCCCTCGACCTCGGATGCGTCCTTGGCGAAGCCGCCCGACGGCAGCGACTTCGGCTCCGTGGTCTCGGTGAAGACGGCCGGATCCCGCGGGGTGCCCCCGTACACGCTCGTACTGGACTTCACCACGAGCCGCCGCACCGTCGGGGACTTCTGGCAGGCCCCGAGGAGCTGCATCGTCCCGATGACGTTCGTTTCCTTGACGGTGCTGTGCGGCGCACCGCCCGTCGCCACGCTGCCGCCGGTGACCGCCAGATGGACCACCGTGTCCACCGCGTGCTCCGCCAAGACGCGGGCGATCGCCGACTGCCTGATGTCCGTACGGACGAATTCCGCCGATCCGAGCCGGTGCGGCGGTGTCACCGCGTCCACCGCGATCACCCGCTCGACCTCCGGGTCACGCTGGATCCGGCGCACGAAGCGACCGCCCAGCTGACGGGCTGCCCCGGTGACGAGTACGACCTTGCCCACGTGCTCAGCGCCTCCCTCGAAGAAGTCCCCCGGCTGCACCGCAGCCCCCCCACCAGAATGGTGGAGGGGCTGCGGAAAACACGTACAGCTGCCGTTTACTTCTTGTTACGGCGCTGGACGCGGGTGCGCTTGAGCAGCTTGCGGTGCTTCTTCTTGGCCATCCGCTTGCGCCGCTTCTTGATAACAGAGCCCACGACTACCCTCGCTCACTTCTCTTTACTGGTGCGGGGCGTCTGGGCCCACACGACCTACGTCGGCCTAGCCTACCCGCCCAAGCTCTGAGCTTGTAATCCGAGCCCTTCCAGGGAGTCACGGGCGTCAGTCTCAGGCCGACTCCACCCCCACATAGGACTCTCGGAGGTACTCGTGAACCGCGTTCTCGGGGACCCGGAAGGACCGGCCCACCCGGATTGCGGGCAGATGACCGTTGTGCACCAGCCGGTACACGGTCATCTTCGACACTCGCATCACCGAGGCAACCTCCGCCACGGTCAGGAACTGAACCTCACTGAGAGGCCTCTCGCCAGCAGCCATGACACACCTTGACCTTCCGCGCATGACGGGCACCGGCTTCCCCTCCGGTTACTCCTCGTCGTCGCACGCTCACTCCCCAGAGTAGGGGCGCGTGATACGAGTGGGGAAGAGGAGCTACGGCCACTCCTGCCGCCCCGTCAGACGAGCCCGGCCGAGCACGTACCGCGTGAGCGGTCGGTAGTAGGCCGCTCGCACCGCGTCATCAAGCGGAACGGCCACCGAGACGCGCCCCTCGGCCTCCCCGACGAACAGCGCGGGATCATCCGTATCAGCCAGCCCGATCGCCTCCACACCGAGCTGACCTGCGCCGCAGACCCACCCGTGATCCCCCACCACCAGACCCGGCAGCGGCCCGCCGGCCTCCGCGAGGGCCCCCAGAGCGATCCGAACCGGCAGCGGCGAATGGGTGTGCACGCCGGTCGCACTCCCCGGCACCCGCACGCCGGGTTCCCGCACCAGTGCGACCCCCCGTACGTATTCGATGCTGTGCGTGCGTACGCCGAACCGGGTCGCCATGTCGATGCTCACCCCCTGCGCCGGGGTGAGGACAACACATCCCGCCGCCGACATCGCCTCGGCCAATGCGGCGTAGAAGCCCAGGAGCCGATGCGGATGACCGGTCCCGAACAGTACGGGCGACCGCGCCCGCGCCGCCGCGCGCAGCCGCACCGCGAAAGCCTCCAGCGCGGCCAGCGTCCGCTCGGGGTCGATCACGTCCGGCCCGCTGACGTGCGCCGGATCGGCCGAGACCCCGCACTTGTCCGCCATCAGCCTCAGCAGATCACCCTCGCCCCAGCCCCACTCCGGATCCAGCCCCAGCATCACCCGCGGATCGCGCGCCGCGAACAGCCGGTAACTGCGCAGGCTCTCCTCCCGGGAGGTGGCGACGGGCCCGGCCAACCGGGCGGCCAGCAGATGCGCACGCAGCGCGCCGGTGCTCAACACCCTCCGATGCTGCCCCACCCCACCTGGCGCGACATCAATTCCACCGAACAGCCCCACCGTTGGCGTAACGATGCATCAGGGCCGCGTCCCCGCGGACGCCCGAGTGCTTCAGGTGCTTCAGGTGCTTCAGGTGAGCATTCCGCGCATCGGGAAGACCGCCCGCCGGGTGGCGAGTACGGCCTGATCCGTCCGGTCCGCCGGGTCGTAGCCCGCGTCCCAGTCCCGCCACGACGGCGTCCGCCCGTCCGTCATCCGCGCCGGCGCCAACTGCCGCGTCCGCGCGTACACCTCGTCCCGCCACGAGGCCGGGACCGCCGCCTCCGGGTCCACCGGCCGGTGCGCGGCGATCGCCACCAGGTGCGTCCACGACCGCGGCACGACGTCCACCACCGCGTACCCGCCGCCGCCCAGCGCCAGCCACCGCCCGCCCGCGTACTCGTGCGCGAGCCGGTGACAGGCCTCCTGCACGGCCCGCTGTGCGTCCAGGGACACCGCCAGGTGCGCGAGCGGGTCCTCGAAGTGCGTGTCCGCCCCGTGCTGGGTCACCAGCACCTGTGGCCGGAAGTCCGCGAGCAGCTCCGGCACGACTCCGTGGAAGGCCCGCAGCCATCCCTCGTCCCCCGTCCCGGCGGGCAGCGCCACGTTCACCGCCGACCCCTCGGCCGCCGGACCCCCGGTCTCCTCGGGCCAGCCGGTCTGCGGGAACAGCGTCCGCGGATGCTCGTGCAGGGAGATGGTCAGCACCCGCGGGTCGTCCCAGAAGGCCGCCTGTACGCCGTCCCCGTGGTGGACGTCCACATCCACGTACGCGACCCGCTCGGCCCCCAGCTCCAACAGCCGCGCCACGGCCAGCGCCGCGTCGTTGTACACGCAGAAACCGGCCGCCCCGCCCGGCATCGCGTGGTGCAGCCCGCCCGCGAAGTTCACCGCGTGCTCCGCCTCCCCCCGCCAGAGCGCCTCGGCGCCCGCCACGGACTGCCCCGCGATGAGCGCGGACGCCTCGTGCATGCCGTGGAAGGCCGGATCGTCCATGGTCCCCAGCCCGTACGACCCGTCGGCGACCACCGGATCGGCGGACACCTCGCGCACGGCGGCGATGTAGTCCTCCCGGTGGACCAGCCGCAGCGTAGAGTCTCCGGCCGCACGGCCCGCCCGTACCTCCATGGCCCGGTCCAGCCCGAAGGCCCGTACCAGGCCCATGGTCAGCGCCAGGCGCACCGGATCCATCGGATGGCTCGGTCCGAAGTCATACTTCGTTACCGCCTCGTCCCACATCAACAACCCGCGGCCGCTCATGCCCGACACCGTATCGGGCGCCGTCCGAGCCGAACGAGCGGGCGTAGAACAGTGTCACCAGGACCAGCGCCATCGGCACCAGCATCGCGCCCCGGTAGCTCCAGGCATCGCCGATGCCCCCGACGAGCGGCGACCCGATCAGGAACCCGACGTAGTTGAAGATGTTGAGCCGCGCGACGGCCGTGTCGCTGGCCCCGGCGCCGTGATGCTCGAAGGCGCGCCTCCCCGCGGCGGCGAAGGTCTGCGGCACGATCACGCACAGCCCGATGCCCAGCAACGTGAAGCCGAGCATCCCCACCCACGCACCCGGCGCCGCCGCCACGACGGCGAAGCCGGCGGCGGCGACCAGCGTCCCGCCCCGCACCACGGCCGCGGCCCCGAAGCGCCGCACGCCCAGGTCCCCGACGGCCCGCCCGATGAGGGTGGTCACCATGTAGACGTTGTACGGGACGGTCGCCATCTGCTCCGAACTCCCGAGCACGTCCTGGAGGTACTTGGCACTCCAGTTCGCGACGGTCGAGTCCCCGATGTACGCGCACGCCATCACCAGGCAGAACGGCAGCAGCAGCTTGGACCCGCCGGCCCCCAGCCCCTTCCCGTGGGCTTCGCCGACGGGCGTGTCGACGTAACGGCGGCTCGCGAGCAGGGTCAGCGGCAGCAGTACGGCCACGGCCGGCAGGTAGCTCACGACCAGGTCCAGATGCCAGTGCGCCCCGGCCCAGGCCGCCGAGGCCCCGACGATCCCGCCGAGGCTGTACGCGGCGTGGAAGCCCAGCATGATGCTCCGCCCGTACGCCCGCTGCAGGCTGACCCCGAGCATGTTCATCGAGGCGTCCAGCGCACCCACCGCCAGCCCGAACGCCCCCAGGGCGAGCGCCACATGCCACATCTGACCGCCGGCTCCGACCCCGAGCAGGGACAGCAGCACCAGCGGCTGAGCCCATCTCAGCACCACGCTGGGCGCGACCCGCTTCACCAGGTGCTCGGTGGCGACGCTCGCCACCCCGGCGAGGATCGGCACGGCGGCGAGGAAGGCGGGCAGCAGCCCGTCGGATATCCCGTACCGGTCCTGGATGGCCGGGATCCGCGTCACGAGCAGCGCGAAGGCGACACCCTGCGCGAGGAAGCTGAACCCGAGAGCACCCCGGCCGCGCCGCAGCCGCACATCGTCCGTCATGGCGGGTCAGCGTAGGCCCCGGGACTACCCGTGGGTAGAGCGATCACGCGGGCAGTTGCAGAAGCCCCGGGAGTTGCTTCATGTCCCCGAAGTGCCCGGTGGCACCGGGGAGTCGGTCGGCGGGCAGCATCGCGGTGAAGGCGTACACGTCCATGCCGGCGGCTTGGGCGGCCTCGATGCCGAGCGGGCTGTCGTCGACGACCGCGCAGCGGGCGGGATCCACACCCATCTCCCGCGCCGCGTGCAGGAGCAGATCGGGAGCCGGCTTGCCCCGGCTCCCGTCCTGCGAGCTGAAGATCCACTCCTCTTCGAACCACCCGTCGAGCCCGGCCGCCCGGTGCCCGACCCGGATCCCCTCATGACTCCCGGAGGAGACCAGGCAGTACCCGACCCCGTGGGCGGTCAGCGCCCCGAGCACCTCTTCCACTCCGGGGACAGGCTTCAGCTCCCGCTCGAACGCGGCGCGGGTGCGCGCGTCCAGCGTCTGTCCGAAGTCGGCCGGCAGTTGCTCCCCCGTCCGCTCCTGGACGAGCTCGCGCACCCGGTCCACGGCGGCTCCCATGTAGTCGCGCAGGGCCTCCTCGGCGGTGGTCGGGTGCCCGAGCTCGGTCAGGTACCCGGCGAGGATGCTGCTGGTGAGCGGCTCGCTGTCCACCAGCACGCCGTCGTTGTCGAAGATGACGAGGTCGTAGCCCATACCCCCACATTACGAGCCGTCAGTGCGGATCCATCCGGAACCCATGCCGGGCATCCGGAGGACGCGGGACCGTGGGCCCGGGCCCCGAACGCAGAAAAGCCCCGCACCATAAGGTGCGGGGCTTTCCCACAATGATTGTTCGGCGGCGTCCTACTCTCCCACAGGGTCCCCCCTGCAGTACCATCGGCGCTGAAAGGCTTAGCTTCCGGGTTCGGAATGTAACC
>NZ_JBVHVF010000002.1:0-15184 GCF_055564955.1 Streptomyces sp. NPDC028910
CGGATAGCCCGGGTCGTCTGGTGCCGTGCATTGCAAGGCGGAGGAGGGAGTCCATGCGGAGCATCGACGACCGACGACAACGCGGCAAGGCGCGGCACCAGACGACCCGGGCCCGGCCCTGACCCGCCGGACACCCCCTACGAAGCGCCCGCCCCGCCCGGGCTCGTCGCGGACGCGTCGGCGGCGACCCTGTGCTCCATGCACACCAGGCCCTCACGCGCCTCCCAGGGCTCGGCGACGTGGAAACCGAGCCTCTCGTACAGGGCGATGGCACCGGTCCGCCAGTTCCACACCGTCAGGCGCACGGTGTCGACCCCTTGCTCCGCGCAGTGGGCGAGCGCGGCGGCCACGAGGGCGGAGGCGATCCCCCGGCCACGCCAGGCGGGGTCGGTCCAGACCCGCTTGAGTTCGCACCGGCCGTCCACGGGCGCGCCGACCACCAGGCAGCCCACGGCCCGCCGCCCCAGGAGCGCCACGAACACGGTGGCATGCGCGAAGGCGGCGCGCGGGTCCACCACCTCGGCGCGGTACCGGTCGGGCAGGGCGTCCGCGTCCGCGAGCGGCGTGCCCTTCTCGGCCTCCGTGCGCAGGTGGTACGCGGCCAGCAGGTCCGGCAGCCCGCGCTCGGCGGCCGCGTGACCGGGCCAGCGCACGATGACGGGCCCGGTCCCCGGACGCCGGTCCGGCCGGGCGAGGTGGGTCCAGGCCCGCAGCAGCTTTTCGACCGGGCCGTAGCGGTGCCGGTCGAGCCACCACCGGCTGAGGACCACCTGGAGCGCGAACAGCGTCAGGGCCGTGACGGCCACCGCGGCCGGGGACATCCGGCCGACGAGCGCGGCTCCGTAGCCGGTGAAGAGGAGGGCGCAGACGAGGGATTGGGTGAGGTAGTTCGTCAGGGTCATGCGTCCCGCGGGGGCCAGCACGGCGACCGTCGTACGGCCCCGGCGGCCGTGGGCGAGGCGCAGGACGGTGGCGGCGTACGCGGCGGCCAGCAGCGGGGCGGTGATCACGTCGATGCCCAGCGCGAGGGCCTGGTAGGCGGTGCCCGGGCCGGTCAGGCTCGCGTGGGCGTACACCAGCCCGCCGAGCAGCCCGACGGTGAAGCCGGCGGCCTGGATCCGCCGCAGGGTGCCGAGGTGGGGGGTGAGGTCGGTCAGGGCGCCGCCCCGTCCTGCGGCGAGGCCGAGCAGGAAGGCGGCCAGCGCGGCCGGCGCCTGGAAGAGGACCAGCATGAAGGCGACGTCCGGGAGTTGTTCCAGGTGGGCCGCGACGACCGATCCGGGGCTGCCGCGCAGGGCCTCGGTGGCCCGGGCCGCGTCGGCCGCGGCCGCGACGGGGTCCACCCCGCCGCCTCCCGCCCCGTGTACCGCGAGGGCCAGGAGGACGTACCCGGCCGAGGTGACGGCGAGCAGCGCGAAGGCGGTCCGTACGGCGGTACGCGGCCGGATGCGGTGCACCGCCAGCAGGATCAGCCCGAGGACCGCGTACGTGGTGAGGATGTCCCCGGGGAACAGCACGACGGCGTGCAGGACGCCGAGGACGAACAGGCCGCCGAGGCGGCGGAGGAAGCGCGGTACGAACGGGACGCCGCCGCGCTCGGCGGAGGCCAGTTGCAGCGTGAAGCTGTAGCCGAAGAGGAAGGAGAACAGCAGGAAGAACTTGGCTTCGAAGAGCGCGGCCACCAGGAAGCGGACCGTGTCGTCCAGCGGCCCGCCGAAGCCCGGCTCCTCGACGCCGGTTCCGTGGTAGGCCGAGGCCAGGTAGGTGATGTTCACCATCAGGATGCCGAACAGCGCGAAGCCGCGCAGGGCGTCGACGCCGGCGAGGCGCGGGCCGGGTGCCGTGGTCATGCCGTCTCCTTCCGAGGGGGCTGACGTGGCTGACGTAGGAAGCGGCTCTGGCCACGAGGAAGAACTATCGTTTCCAAAACACTCGTGCTGAGTATGAACGTATTAAAAGTGATCACACAAGGCGATCGCACAAGCTCGGCCGGCGAACCGGTCAGGAATCGAGAAGCGCCCGCCCCCGCACCGCACTTAGCATCGGACCCGGCGACGCCGACGGGGACCGCCGAGGCGGCCCCCGGGGCAACAGAGGGAGACACACGATGAGCAGGGCCAAGGCCACGAGTCCGGACACGCAGTCGCCCGCGCCGCACGTGGCCGACAGCCACGATCTGATCCGCGTGCACGGCGCGCGCGAGAACAACCTCAAGGACGTCAGCATCGAGATCCCGAAGCGCCGGCTGACGGTGTTCACGGGCGTCTCCGGATCGGGCAAGAGCTCGCTGGTGTTCGACACGATCGCCGCGGAGTCGCAGCGGCTGATCAACGAGACCTACAGCGCCTTCGTCCAGGGCTTCATGCCGACGCTGGCCCGGCCGGAGGTCGACGTACTCGACGGGCTGACGACCGCGATCACCGTCGACCAGCAGCGGATGGGCGCCGACCCCCGCTCCACCGTCGGCACCGCCACCGACGCCAACGCGATGCTGCGCATCCTCTTCAGCCGGCTCGGCAAGCCGCACATCGGCCCGCCCAGCGCCTACGCCTTCAACGTCCCCTCGGTCCGGGCGAGCGGTGCCATCACCGTCGAGCGCGGCGCCAAGAAGGCGGTGAAGGCGACCTTCCACCGCACCGGCGGCATGTGCCCGCGCTGCGAAGGCCGGGGCGCGGTCTCGGACATCGACCTGACCCAGCTCTACGACGACTCCAAGTCGCTCGCCGAGGGCGCGTTCACCATCCCGGGCTGGAAGTCGGACAGTTTCTGGACCGTCCGGGTCTACGCCGAGTCGGGCCTCCTCGACCCGGACAAGCCGATCCGCGAGTTCACCAAGAGGGAGATGCAGGACTTCCTCTACCGGGAGCCGACCAAGGTCAAGGTCGAGGGCGTCAACCTCACCTACGAAGGGCTGATCCCCAAGATCCAGAAGTCGTTCCTGTCGAAGGACAAGGAGGCGATGCAGCCGCACATCCGGGCCTTCGTGGAGCGGGCGGTCACCTTCACCACCTGTCCCGAGTGCGACGGCACCCGGCTCAGCGAGGGGGCCCGGGCCTCGAAGATCAAGCGGATCAGCATCGCCGACGCCTGCGCGATGGAGATCCGCGACCTGGCCGAATGGGTCCGCGGCCTCAAGGAGCCCTCGGTGGCGCCGCTGCTCGCCGCGCTGCTGGGGACCCTCGACTCGTTCGTGGAGATCGGCCTCGGTTACCTCGCGCTCGACCGGCCGGCGGGCACGCTGTCGGGCGGCGAGGCACAGCGCGTCAAGATGATCCGCCACCTCGGCTCCTCGCTCACCGACACGACGTACGTCTTCGACGAGCCCACCATCGGCCTGCACCCCCACGACATCCAGCGGATGAACGACCTGCTGCTGCGGCTGCGGAACAAGGGCAACACGGTGCTCGTCGTCGAGCACAAGCCCGAGACGATCGCGATCGCCGACCACGTCGTCGACCTGGGCCCCGGCGCCGGTACGGCGGGCGGCACCGTCTGCTTCGAGGGCACCGTCGAGGAGCTGCGGGCCAGCGGCACCGTCACCGGGCGTCACCTCGACGACCGGGCCGCCCTCAAGGAGACGGTGCGCACGCCCACCGGCTCGCTGGAGATCCGCGGCGCGACCACCAACAACCTGCGGGACGTGGACGTCGACATCCCGCTCGGGGTGCTGTGCGTGGTCACCGGCGTCGCCGGCTCCGGCAAGAGCTCACTGATCCACGGCTCCGTCCCCGCCTCGGCGGACGTGGTGTCGGTCGACCAGGCGCCCATCCGCGGCTCGCGGCGGAGCAACCCGGCCACGTACACGGGGCTGCTCGACCCGATCCGCAAGGCGTTCGCGAAGGCCAATGACGTGAAGCCGGCGCTGTTCAGCGCCAACTCCGAGGGCGCCTGCCCCACGTGCAACGGCGCCGGCGTCATCTACACCGACCTGGCGATGATGGCCGGCGTCGCCACCCCCTGCGAGGACTGCGAGGGGAAGCGGTACCAGGCCGAGGTGCTCGAGTACACGTTCGGCGGCAAGGACATCAGCGAGGTGCTCGCGATGTCGGTGACGGAGGCCGAGGAGTTCTTCGGCTCCGGCGAGGCGCACACGCCGGCGGCGCACCGCGTCCTCGGCCGGCTCGCCGATGTCGGGCTCGGCTACCTAAGCCTCGGCCAGCCCCTCACCACGCTGTCCGGCGGCGAGCGGCAACGGCTCAAGCTGGCCACCCACATGGGCGAGAAGGGCGGCGTCTACGTACTCGACGAGCCGACCACCGGCCTCCACCTCGCCGACGTCCAGCACCTGCTCGGTCTGCTCGACCGGCTCGTCGACTCCGGCAAGTCGGTCATCGTCATCGAGCACCACCAGGCGGTCATGGCACACGCCGACTGGATCATCGACCTCGGCCCGGGCGCCGGCCACGACGGCGGCGAGATCGTCTTCGAGGGTACGCCCGCCGCCCTCGTCGCCGCCCGCTCCACCCTCACGGGCGAACACCTCGCGGCGTACGTCGCCGCCCCCTAGGCCGGCACCGGAAGACCCTCGTGCCCGTAGGCTTGTTCGGCGGCATCTGGAGGCACCTCTAAGCTTGTGCTTTATGGTCGGCGGCTTCGTTGAGGTCAGCAGCGCACGCGGGCGGTGTCGCCGTCGATACGGACGATGCACTCTTTAAAGAGCGCCATGGGCCGACCTTCGTCTTCGGCAACCAGCGTTAGTCCGAGGTCCATGATGGGCTTGATGGCCTGCACTGTTCGAGAGCCGTCGGGGTCCGGGCCGTGCAGGGCCGCCCAGCTCTCGAACAGCGCACGGACCCCTTCCCATCCGGGCCCCGGGATGAAGTGGCAGAGGAACGTTGGCTGATCAATTGCGTACTGCCGTAGCTCGCCGATCCGGGTGTCGCCCTGTGTGAGCCACCACGTCCCGTTCACTACCGCTCCCTTCAGCCACGACTTCGGCGAATTGCCTAAGCTCCCGAGCTCCGTTGTGTCGAATTGTCCGTCGAACTGACTCCCTCACGCGGAAGTTCACCAGACGTGTGGGCGGTCTCCGTCCGATTCTGTGCTCCGACCAAGGAATGCACCGAATCAGAACGAAGGCCGTGGGGATGAGCCTGCCGCACCTCGATGTCCCGGGGGAAGCGTTCGCCGAAGCATCACGCTTCCGGAACGACTTCTTCGACTGCCTGACCGCCCGCGGGGACGAGCTGTTCGAGCTGGCCGACGCGCTGCTGTGTGCGGACGGGCCGGTAACTGCGCCGGTGGACCTGACGTTGGTGGCCGAACATCGGCGCGGACACGGCTCGATGTACGACGCATTGAACAACGGGAACGTCGACGTGCCGCGACTGCGACAAGTGCTAGCCGGGTTACCCATGCCGCAGGCCGCCGACGGGCGCTTGGTCCTGGCGGTGGACATCACCCACTGGCTCCGGCCGGACGCGCCGACCAGTGCGGACCGCTTGTTCTGTCATGTCTACGGCCGCGGTGGCCGGTCCTCGGACCAGTTCGTGCCGGGCTGGCCCTACTCGTTCGTCGCCGCCCTGGAATCGGGCCGGACCTCGTGGTGCCAGATCCTGGATGCCCTGCGGTTGGGGCCGGCCGACGACGTCGCCGAGGCCACCGCCGCCCAGGTCCGTCGCGTGGTCGAGGACCTCATCGACATGGGCCGATGGCACGTCGGAGATTCCGACATCCTGATTGTCTTCGACGCTGGCTACGACGCTCCACGCATGGCTCACCTACTGAAAGGGCTGCCGGTGGAGGTCCTCGGGCGAATGCGCACGGACCGCGTGATGCGCAAGCCGGTCCCGGTTCCCCGGATCTCCCCGCCGGAGGGTGGACGGCCACCGAAGCACGGCAAGGAGTTTCGCTTTGCTCGCCCGGAGACATGGGGTGATCCGGATGCCGCGACGGTACAGGTCACAGACCGCTACGGGACTGTCCGCGCGCTGGCCTGGGACCGCATCCACCCCAGGCTGACCACCCGGTCCGCGTGGATCGACCACACCGGCCCCCTGCCGGTCATCGAAGGCACCCAGATCCGCCTGGAAGTCGACCGCTTGCCTGCCGGCGGGGACCCGCTGCCACTCTGGCTCTGGTCGTCCGCCACTGGCCTGAGCTGCGAAGACGTCGATCGGCGCTGGCAGGCGTTCCTCCGCCGGTTCGACCTGGAGCACACCTTTAGAATGATCAAGCAGACGCTCGGCAGGACCCGTCCGAAACTCCGCACGCCCGTGGCAGCGGACCGATGGACCTGGCTGATCATCGCCGCCCACACTCAACTCCGCCTCGCCCGTCCCCTCGCCGAAGACCTCCGCCGTCCCTGGGAACGTCATGCGGAGCCCGGGCGACTCACCCCCGCCCGCGTCCGCCGCGGGTTCAGGAACCTCCGCCCCCACATGCCATGCCCAGCCCGTGCACCCAAACCGAACCGGGCAGACCCCGGCAGGCCCCTCGGCTCCAAGAACCGACACCCCGCCACGCGCTACGACGGGGGCAAGACCGTCAAACGACCCGAGACGATCACCGAACGCAACCAGGGCAGACCATAAAG
The DNA here is from genome assembly GCF_055564955.1 of Streptomyces sp. NPDC028910. Lineage (NCBI taxonomy): Bacteria > Bacillati > Actinomycetota > Actinomycetes > Kitasatosporales > Streptomycetaceae > Streptomyces > Streptomyces sp. NPDC028910. The sequence goes on from NZ_JBVHVF010000002.1 coordinate 6,536, forward strand.
CACAAGCTAAGTGCGTGTTTCTGATCCTCAGGCGACCCACGCGAAAGGCGCCTGCACCCACTGGCCGAAGAGGCTCTGACCACGCTCAGCTGCTGCCCCCTGCCGCCTTGCTGTCCAGCGCAATGGGCGAGGATGGAACCATGGCAGGGGAAGCGACCGAGATTGCTCTGAGCAAGCAAGACCTTCGTGAGGTCACCGCGTTCGCTGCGGCATGCGCGGAAGTGGTGCTTGAGGTATTCGAGGCGGATCAGCCGGACGACTCGCGTCCTCGAGACGCTATCGGTGCCGCGTGGGAGTTCGCCCGGGGCGGTGAGCGTGGGCAATCTCTGCGCGACACAGCGTGGGCAGCCCTCAAGGCGGTCAAGAGCGCGGATACTGCCGCTGCGGGCGAGGCAGCTCGGGCAGCGATGTCGGCGGCAGGCGCCGCCTACTTGCATCCTCTGGCCAAGGCCACCCAGGTCAAGCACATCCTCGGAGCAGGCGCTCACGCGGCCAGAGCAGCCGAACTCGTCGCTGGCGACAATCCGAGCATTGGTGCCGAACACGTTGAGCGAGCGGTGCATCGTGCGACACCGGTCGTCGTTGACGTACTCAAACGCTTCCCAGCGGCACCAGACGGCGGAGGACGGGTTGGTGAATTGATCCGCATGCTGGACGCTGACCTTCGTTCACTCAAGCTCACTGAATGACTTTCAGCGCCCAGACAACGCGGCCTCCTGACCAGGAATCTGAAAACTCGCTCAGGCGTCGGCCGGCACCGGTTTCCTCGGCCAGCTGGGGGTGGCGCCCTTCCGGGCGAGTCGCCTGGTCATGAGGGTGATGGCCGCCCAGGTGATCAGGGTCTCGGATTCTCTGAACTATGGCCCGGATCTCGTGGGCCCCCGCTTGTGGGGTTGTCTCCTGGGTAGGTCATGATGCGGCGATGAGCATGCAGCATCCTCAGGAAGTCGGCCAGGGGCATGTCGTGGCCCGGTATGTCGCTGGTGAACGGCGATACCTCAAACTGCTGGGAGGTAATTTCCTCCGCCTTGAGGAGAAGGCGCGGGCTGCCTTCGTAGGCTCGCTGCAAGCTGATTCTTACCAGGCGAGCGACCAGGAGATCAGGGCACTCCTTGGGTATGAATGGCGTTCCCGACTGACCGCTGCGTGGTTGGCCGGTGTGCCCGCCGGGTTGAATGGCGTGAACGCATCGGGGGCCTCCTGCTGGCCAGTGAACTCACCTATGCAGGTCAGGGCTACTGCTTTGCGCTCTCCCGGTTCGGTAGCCAGGATGATGCGGACATCCTTGTTTCCTATTTGGACCGTTATCTTCCGCAGTTGGAATGCCGGTATGACCAGGGATCCGCCCTTGGAGCTCTCATGAAGCTGGATTCCCAGCTGGGCACAAGTCACGCCGAGCGATTCGTTTCTCCGGACGGCCTCTGGGAACGCTGGGTCGATGCGCTTCCGCATACGCGCGGGACCGCGACCGAGTGGGCGGACAGCTCCAGAGCAGCGATCGACGCATGGTGCGGTCCTTGGGACGCTTGACTTGTCGCTCATGAAGCGGAGAACGGTGTCGGCTGTCGGTGGCGCGTCCCGCGATCTGGTTGAAGGTGGGCATCCCGAGATCGACCGCCGAAGCCGTGCGGGCGGTGGCGGCGTCCATCTGGACGAGCTTGTCGTTGGCGCCGGCGAGGCTGGTTTCGAGGCCTTCGACTTCGCCTAGCCAGCCTTCCCGCTTGGCCTCGACGATGCGGTCGATGAGGTTGTCGCGGATCTCGATGAGCCGGGGTCGTTCGGCCGGGTCTGGCCGGAGCATGGCGCATCGCAAGTCCCGTTGACCGAACGAGCTTGGGCTCCCTTCGAGGTCAACTCATAGTGAGGACAAGGTGGTTGTGGCTCATGCTGGCGGGTCGCGGTGACTGCGCGTGTGGTAGTGGATCTGGTTTCATCGCGTGTCGTCGAGTAGGTCGGCCCGTGGAGGAATGGAGGCCAGAGCACAGCACGACGGTCCGGGATGTGGCGGCGCTGAAGGTGGCGAGGGTCGGCCGCGTCGAGAAGAGCGATGACCCGCTGCAGCCGTTCCGGCTCGTAGACGCTGATGGCACCGAGGTGGCGGCGGTCAGTGAATTCCTGCACCACATGCTCGCCGACGACGCGAGTCCGACGTCGCTGCGGTCCTACGCCTATGAGCTGTTGGCGTGGGTCCGGTTCTTACGCGCCGTTGACGTTCCCTGGCATCTGGCGAGCCGGGTCGAGGCCCGTGACTTCGCACTGTGGCTGAAGACCACGAAGAAGCCGCCCCGGCGGCGCCGTCCCGACGCACCCACCCCGGGCTCGGTGAACCCGGTCACTGGGAAGGCCGTGCCCGGCGAGAACTATGCCGCTCGGACAAGGCGGCACGCTCGCGCGGTGATCCGGTCGTTCTACGAGTACCACCGCGAGACCCACGGCCGACCGATGATCAACCCGTTCCCGCAGGGCGGGGCTGCCGACGAGGGGAGTCCGAATGCGCATCACAACCCGATGCAGCCGTTCCGGCGGCCCTCGCGCCGGGGCACCTACCAGCCCAAGGAGCCCAAGCCGACTCCGCGGATCATTCCTGACCAGGCGTTCAACGACCTGTTCGCCGGGTTGAAGTACAACCGGGACAGGGCTCTGATGGCGTTCTGTCTACATCTCGACCGGCGCCCGCGCCTCCGAGCTGCTGGGTGTCCCGCAGGGCCTGGTCTCGCCCGGGGACCAGACGATCGGCGTGGTCCGCAAGGGCAGCCAGGTCCTGCAGCACCTTCCCGCCTCCGCCGACGCATTCGTTGGCTGCGGCTCTACCAGCAGGAACTGCGCGGCATGGTCCCCAAGCACCCGTCGGAGCCGCTGTGGTGGACTCTGCGACGGCCCTTCCGCCCGCTGGAGTACGACGCAGCCCGGATGGTCTTCACCCGTGCCAACCAGCTGCTCGGCGCGAACTGGACCCTGCACGACCTGAGGCACAGCGCGGCCAAGAGGATGGTCCGCGATCCGAACCTGACCCTCGCCGACGTGCAGTGGGTCATGGGACATGCCCACATCACCACTACGGAAATTTACATCGCTCCCACGCCCGACGAGGTCGTCGCCCCCGTCCTGGCCCACCATGAACGACAGCGCGCCGAGCAGGCCAAGCCGCCGGCCCCGCCGGCGCCGGGTTACCGCCCCGAGGTGCTGGCAGCGCTGTTCGGCACCTCGGCTCCGGGCGGCGAAAGCCGGTGAACCCGACCGCGAACGTTGACGTCGCCAGGGCCGTCGAGCCACATGACGTGGGGAACGCGCTGGAGTGGGAACCGCGAGTCGGCGAAGCGAGCTGGTGGCAGACCCGTCAGAGCTGGGAGAGCCTGGTCGAGCGGCTGCTTGGATTGTTCACCGACCCCGGTGCGGGCCTGACCCGCGACAAGACCCGGCGGCGGGGCCTGGGCAAGCTGCTGGACTGGCTCGAAGGCCAGCCGGGAGAGACCTGGCAGGATCGCTGGATGGCCAGCGGGGCGGACGACGCCGGCTTCGAGTGGACCGATCTGCCCCTGCAGGAACGCGGCACATCCAAGAGCCACTGGCGCGATGAGCTGGCCACGGGACTGGTGCTCCTGGTCGCCGGGCAGGCGATCCGCCCCAGCTACCCGTGGCTGCTGCGGCAGCGCGTGACAGTGATGCTCACCGAGTCCCGGGCCGCCAGCGACCCCGATGCCTTCCATCGACTCGAACAGCTGGCTCAGCACGCGACAGCCACAGCGAGGTCCGACGCCCTGAACAAGCTCACCTGGTTCGTGATCCGCAAGGGCGGCCTGGTCAGCGACATCACCGTCGGCGATTGCATCGAACTGACCGCCGCACAGGAACACCACTTCCGTGGCAGCGCCGGCCGGCCGCTGTTCTATGCCCTGCTCAAGGAGACCGGAGTGCTCCCGGCCAGCGCACCGCTACGGCTACGTGCGCTCCGCATCGAAGGCCGCCGCAGCGTCGAGCAGATCGTCGACGCGTACGCCATCGAGTGCCGGGCCGTCCGTGACCTGCTGGTCGAGTACTTCACCGAGCGGGCTCCCGAACTCGACCACGTCTCGCTGCGTTCCATCGCCCGCAACCTGTGCCGGTTGTTCTGGCGCGACCTGGAGATCCACCATCCCGGCATCGACTCGCTGCGGCTGACACCTGAGGTCGCGCAGGCATGGAAGGAACGCCTGGCCTACATCCGTGACGCCCAGGGCCACCCGGTGCGGCCGCGGGTGAACTTCCGCAGCGAACTGGTGTTCGTCCGGGCGTTCTACCAGGACATCGCCCGCTGGGCCGCCGACGACCCGGCGCGCTGGGCGCCCTGGGGGGCGCCGTGCCCGATCAAGGCAAACGAGTGCGCGACGAAGAAGTCCAGGTCAGGGGTGAAGTCCCGGATGGACCAGCGGACCAGGACCCAACTGCCGCAATTGCCCGCCCTGCTCCGCGCCGTCGACCGGCAGCGCAAGGACGCCGAGGCCCGCATCACCGCAGCTCGCGCGATGCCGGCCGGTGGACGGTTCCTCGTCGCCGGGGAGGAGTTCGAGCGCTGCGGGTCCGGGCAGGCCCGCCGCGTCTACGTCACCGAGGTGGCCGCCGGCAGGCGGCGGAACCTGACCCACGAGGAGGAGGCGGCGTTCTGGTCCTGGGCGACGGTGGAGGTGCTGCGGCACACCGGCATCCGGATCGAGGAGATGCTGGAGCTCACCCACCACAGCTTCATCGCCTACAGCCTGCCCACCACCGGCGAGGTGGTGCCGATGCTGCAGGTCGCCCCGTCCAAGACCGATGCGGAGCGCCTGCTGCTGGTCTCCCCGGAGCTGGCGGAGGTGCTGACCGCAGTGATCTTCCGGGTCCGGGCCGGGAACGCCGCCCTGCCGCTGGTGTCGGCTACGACGTGTTCGAGCAGACCTGGAGCCCGCCCATGCCGTTCCTGTTCCAACGCCGGTACGGAACCGAGGACCGGCCGCTGACCCGCAGCTACATCCGCGAGTGCCTAGTCACGACCTCGCAGTCCACCCAGATCACCATGGCCGGCGACCCGCTCGAATGGCGTCCCCACGACTTCAGAAGGATCTTCGTGACCGACGCCATCCGCTCCGGACTGCCCCCGCACATCGCCGCGAAGATCTGCGGGCACGCCATTCTGGATACGACCATGGGCTATGCCGCGATCTACCCGGGGGACGTGATCTCCCATCACCGGGCCTTCATCGCCCGCCGCCGAACTGAGCGGCCCAGCGAGGAGTACCGCGAGCTCACCGCTACCGAGTGGGACGAGTTCCTGGCTCACTTCGAACTCCGCAAGGTCGCCCTGGGAACCTGCGGCCGCGACTACGCGACCCCGTGCCAGCATGAAAACGCCTGCGTCAGATGTCCCCTACTGCTCGTGGACCCGGCCCAGATGCCACGTCTCCAGGAGATCCACGCCAACCTCGTCGACCGCCTCCAGGAGGCCCGGGACCCGGGCTGGCTTGGCGAGATGGCCGCCATCGAGACCACCATGGCCGCCGCAGCGCAGAAGCTGGAGGCCGTGCACGAGCGTGCAGCACAACCGTCCACCGTCCACCTGGGCATGCCCGACTTACGCACCACCGCCGGCAGACTCACCCCTGTCAGGGAGGAGTGACAGCCATCCATGAACCTGGTCCGCCGGTGGTAGGCGCGCGACAGGCTGTGCGCCTACTGTGCGACATCCCGTGAGTTCCACTGATCCCCGGAGAGAGTCCAGCCTGCTGGCCAGGGGGTTCACCCTCCCTCCGTGGCTCGGGTCCCAGTGAAGGAAGTTCATGATTCATGAAGCAATCTCAGCTTTAACGATGGTTCCACTTTCTGGGTGAAGCTGAGGGGGCTCGGGTTGGCGCTGGCCGCTGTACGGGATCTGCGCGACTTCAGGGCACCGGTTTCGACTGAGCAACTGGAGGCGTTCGAGACGGACGTGCTCTCCGGCTTCGTGCTGGCGCGGGCCTCGGCAGGGCTGGCAGACGGCACCATCCGCGGGGACATCGGCAACCTGGAGCAGATCCGCACGTGGTTCGGCCGACCGCTATGGGACATGGAGCCCGCCGACGCCGACGCCTACTTCGGGCGGGTCCTGCGCGGCTCGCCTCCTCGACCAGTAGCGGCAGTTGCTGCGCATCCCCGCGTACGGCCTGACCGAGGAGCAGGGCCGGGTCACTCCCTCCGCCCAGTAAGCTGAGCATCGCCGAACTGATCAAGCACGCCGCGCGCTGCGAGCGTGGCTGGACGGCCCTCGTCCTGCGGCGCTCCGGCGCCCTGCAGCGGGCGGCCGACGAGTCGGACGACGACGAGTTCCGGCCCGCGCCCGGCGAGACCCTTGCCGGGCTGCTGGCCGACTACGAGCTGGCGACCGGGGAGACCGACGAGGCCGTCGCCGGCATCGCCGACCTCGGCCAGGGCGTTCCGTCCCCCGGGGTGTGCCGTGGTTCCCCGCCGACGTCGAGGAGTAGTCGGTGCGGTGGGTGCTGCTGCACCTGATCGAGGAGACCGACGCCACGGCGGTCACGCCGACATCATCCGCGAGAGCCTGGAGGGCGCCACCCTCTACCCGCTGATGGCCGCCGCCGAGCAGTGGCCCGACCCGTGGTTCGAGCCCTGGGAGCCCGGCCGCGCCCGCCGGCTGTGGGATACGGCCGTCGAAGTCGTGCCCCATCGGCCGGATATGGTCGAGGCGCTCTTGCGGACCGGTCCTACGCTGGAGGCATGGCCACCGATCCCTTGCTGAGACAAGGCCCCGACTCGACGGATCTGGTCCTGCGCGTCGGCCCGGCCGGGCCGGCGTGGAACGCGCTGACCTCGGCGGGGCCGGCGCTGTTCACTCCGCTCGCTCTGGGCGTGCCGACCCTGCTCGTCGCCTTCTGGATGGCGCTGGCCGGGGCGCGGGCGTCGACCGTGTTCGTGGTGGTGGGGGTGATCGCCGGGCTGGAGTACCTGATCGGCTGGCTGGCGCTGGCCTTATCCCGGGCCCGGGACATCCTGCGGGTGGAGTTCGCGCCGGCCGGGGTGCCCGCGTCTCTGCGGTTGGTCCGGGCCGCCGGGCCGGACGACTGGCTGCCCGTCAAGACCCTGCGCGAGGTGCGGCTGACGCACAAGGTGGTGGAGCCGTACCAGGGGGACTACAAGCCGGCCGTCTCCACGCTCGCGCTGGAACTCGTCCTGCGGGGCGTCCGGGAGCGGCTCGCGCTCCCGTTCGTCGGCGACCCGCAGCGGCTCGCCGACGCGCTGGAGGCCCTGCTCGGCCCGGCTGGGGTCGTGGTGGAGCTGCGCACCGAGCGCAGCACGCGCGATCGGCCGCAGCCCAACTCCGGCTGGACCTCCGGCGGGTCGGCCTCGGCCGGCTCGGGTGGCGGCTGACCCCGGGCTGCCCGTGGCGCTCCCCGGTTGGGCGTGTTGAGCCGCCGGGTCGGCTCGGCCGCAGCCGGGTCCTCCGGCCACGGGTGGCGGGGGTAGCGGCCGCGGAGCTCGGCCCGCACGGCGCGGTAGCCCTCGCGCCAGAACGACGCGAGGCCGCCGGTGACGGCGGCCGGGTGCCCAGCCGGGGAGAGCAGGTGGACGGTCAGCGGGGCCCGCCCGTCCGCCAGCGCGAAGGCGGCAGACCAGCCGAACAACTCCTGCAGTTTCACCGCGAGTACGGGCCGCTCGCCGCTGTAATCGACCCGGACCCGCGAGCCCGGCCATGGGGACCAGCCGGACAGTCAGTACCGGTGAGAACGATCATGATCGGTGGTGGCGGTCCATCAATGCCCTCGCTCGGGTCGTGAGGCTCCGATCTTTTTCATCGACGAGAAGACCGCGATTCGTTACGCGCCCTCCGCACGGCAACTCATGGAACAGTCAACCGAAGCCGATACCGTGGCTTCACCACGAACCCACGGGTCCACCCCCTCGCAGCACGGCGACGAACCTCCGGGTTCCCACTGAAGACCCTTCAGTTTCCATACTCCCACGGGCATCCACGGATCCAGCCAGGGTGCGTGCAAAACGGGCAATGAAATGATCTCGAAGGTCGATTCACTGTCAGCCGGTCCGGAGGGCGGCGAAGGCGGCCTGTGCTGCTTCGGCGGCTTCCGGGTACGCCTGGCGCTTCTCGTGTTCGGCGAGCGCCCGGTAGATGCTGGCCAGGCCGGGGTTCTGGCCCTTGCGCTTGCCGGTAGGGATGATCAGGTCGATCTGCTCGACGGACTCGCCCGCCGCCCGCCGCCCGGCGCCGTCACACCTCGGAGGAGTACACCTTCGGCGTCCGGCACTTGCCGCCGCTCCGTCGCCGGTGCGCAACGGCGACGTTCCCGACATGCTGCCGTCCGGAGCCGGCATACCTGTCGCCACACGTGTCGCAGATCCAGCGGTAGATCTCCGAGCGGGGCAGGGCGTCGGGATCGCGGTTGGACGTGATCGCCTTGAACAGCAGCTTCAACAGGTTCATCGTTGTTCTCCTCGTCTGGGTGGCCCCGACCCTTGCCGGGGCCATCACATCGTTCCGTAGGGGTCCAGGCAAGGTGAGGCTAAAAGCCGCCACGGGATGATCTTGAAGGCCTGGTAGGGGTTGAGCCAAGGTACGTGTGATCGGGGCCATGGGCCCCCCTCCACCATCCTTTGGTTTACCCCCCCCACATGCAGGGAGCAGGCGGG